>JAEDHM010000042.1 GCA_016296985.1 Clostridia bacterium | reverse complement strand
ACCAAGTACAAGTTAACCAAAAAGCCGGTCTTACCTTCGCAGTAGGATTGCGTTCAATCCTTCGTCAGGACCCTGACGTAGTAATGATCGGTGAAATTCGTGACTCGGAAACTGCCGAGATTTCTATGAGAGCTGCTATTACCGGTCACTTGGTTTTGTCCACCTTGCACACCAACGACTCTTGCGCAACAATCGCCCGTTTGATCGACATGGGTTGCGCTCCTTATCTCGTTGCCGCTGCAACCAACGGTATTTTGGCTCAACGTCTTGTAAAAAGACTTTGTCCCAAGTGTATGCGCCTTGACAAGCTTACCCCCGAGCAAAAGAATCTTATCGGTGATCAAACCATGACCCACGCCTATTCGGCAGTAGGTTGCGCATCTTGTAACTTTACCGGATATTCCGGACGTTTCGCAGTTCACGAAGTTTTGGTTTTGGATAGTCAAATGCGCGCAATGATAACAGCAGGTTGCTCCACTGACGAATTGAGAGAATATGCTAAAAAGTCGGGTATGGAATTTATGGATGAAAACATCCGTAACAGGGTACGAAACGGAGATACCACAATCGAAGAATACGTAAGAACAATCTTCACCTTGGCGTAAACCTTTCCCTAATTGTTCTCCTAAAAACAAGAAAAGAGAGTTTTTGACTTGCTTTCCTTTAAGGAAATAATTAAGCAAAATCTATCAATCATTGTTTTTTATAATTACTCAAATTCAAATTTTTGACTGTCAATTTTAGGTCTTCACTTGAAAGTATACCACTGCAAATGCAGTAAAAAAAAGTATGCTCGGCAAAGCATACTTTTTTGTTTTCAAAATAAGGAAAAAGTTTATTTCTTTCTGCCTCCCTTTTCATCAGCGTAATAAACGACGCCTTCTCTGTCCTCAGTTATGTAATAAACGGCAGGACAAATCCACACGGTTTTATTTTCAATTGTGTCTTTGTAAAAAAACAAATGCAGACCGGGGTTGGTATCAAGGTTATCCTCGTCAAAATTTTCAGAAAAAGAAGCTTTGTCATTCCAATAGACAAATCCACCGTTGGCAATTTTATATCTTAGGCGGAATTTTAAGTCGCTTTCATTCACAGCGCTTGAAGTTGAAAAACCCGAGTTGATTTCTAATACGTACATTTGACAAACGTTATAGCACGATTCAGCCACTTGAATGTACGAGTTGTCTTTGGTGGTTTCAGCAATATTTGAAAACAAAGAAACAGCAGAACTCGCAACGATTGCCATAAGGGCGATTGTAACGACAAGCTCTACCAATGTAAAACCTTTCTTTGATTTTCGCAAAAACTTCTTCATATTACCAATATAGCATTTTCTCCTTCCTTTTGTCAATAGACAAAAATAAAGGTATAGCAAGTGAAATACAGGGGAATACTTTATTGATGAAAAAAGTTTTCTTGCCCGTTTTGCTATATCCTTTTCTCTTGATTTTGATTGCTATGCTTTTTGTTACCTTATCCTTTCGTCCGACTTTATTTCATCTAAATTCTTCTTTACAAAATAGCCAAAATTTGAAGCCGAAAATTTGGGTAAACGATGTTTTTGAAGAGGAATTACGAAGAAAAATATCCTCGGGTTATGTGAACTTTGAAAACGTAGAAATATGTCTTGAGAAACAAGCAAACTGGGAGAGTGGAAGTCAAACCTTTACCATTTTTGAACTTGCAGAAACAATTGTTTCTGCAAGTCAAGCTATTGCAAAAAATAAAGACGTTATTATCTCGGTTTCAGAGGCTGAATTATGCGAAAAGAACTGTGTATTGTATTTAAAAATTCAATTTTTTGTCGACCTTTCACTTTATTGTGAAAACAAAGAAATAAAGGTAAAAGTACAGCCCATTCCCATAACGCTGAATGGGGAATTTATACTTAAAGAGGGCGTTGTATTACGCAAATCAACTCCCATTGTCAAAATTTTGCAAATTGAAGCAAGCGATAAAATTTTAGCAAAGGCATTGGGATATTTGTTCAAGGAAAAAACCTCAGGTGAAGTAGTGGACAAATATATATGCGGATTGCTCAACAATCTGGGAAAGATTTCCCCCATTATTTCAAAAGACGGAGTAATTCAAGAGATTAAGTTTGAAAATTTTTAACAAGAATTTTTATATTTGACCTTTTTTTGACTGCGGTATTGCAATATATATTTCAAATATGTTAATATAGAATATATTAAGTTTAATTTTTGGCGAGGCGTTTATGACAAAAAAACTTAAATTTATCTCTATATTTGCAGTTATCATTGCATTACTTGCGTTGGTATTCTTTGCGCTACTTCCCACCTCACGTGTTCAAGCAGCTTCTGACATCCAACTTCAGGTTGATCTTTCCCTAAATTCGGAAAATCACTATACCGGCTCACCCATTACCGTTGTGCCCAAATTTTGGACAAAAACGGGGGAAGAGGACTGGGCTCCTCTTGCTTTGTCCGCCGACAAGTACACCGTTACCTACTACAATTCTACGGGCACCGAAATTGCGCCTCCTTCTCAAGTTGGTACTTATACTGCAAAAGTATTCCTTAATTACGAAACAACCCAATATTATTTCATAAACGCAAACGATATCCGCTTCGATACCATTACTCCTTCCACTCTTTTGGCAGAATACACTTATGATATTCTTCCTTACGGATTTACCATCGACTATTCGCTTTATCCCACGTATCAACCCCTTACCGCCTATGCGCAAGGAAGCGTGGTGAGGTATATGGGCAAATACTACAGCGCAATCGCAGACCTTGATGCATCAACCGATGCTTTCAATTACACCGATTGGGAGGAGGTTAGCGTATCCGAGCGCGTACGTACTGCAGGCGCAAACCTTTATTCTCAACTTAGCGCATCGGTGATTTATGGCGGAGTTGCGTTGGAAGAAGGCGTTGACTATACTTTCAAGGTTTTGGATTCTGAAGATAGCGAAACAACCGTTGTCAGCGCGGCAGGGGAATACTCTTTCCAAATCACCATCCTAAACGACAAACTCGGTCTTTCCGCAGGCACCGTTTTCAAGCGTAGTTTCTTCTTGACTGACAACAACTTGTTCGCAAGATTGAATAAAAACGTCTATTATTTTGGGGAAAGCGTTACACCTTCTCTCGCTGATTCTCTTGCTACCGATACCGGAGTAAACTTGAAAACCTACGCATCTTCTACCGAAATTTCCTATTTCCAACTTTATCCTTTGTATGAAAGTGGAAAGGCGTACAAGGTAGGCCACGGCGTAAGAAAGGATGGTATTTCTTACAGATGTATTCAAGCCGTCGACAAAAACGAAGGATGGAACAAAACAAAGTGGGAAATCGTTGCCGACTACTACCGCAAACTTGAGGCTCCTTCCCAAGAAATCGGTTCTTATGTATACAGGGTAAAAGTTACCGCGTCTATCAACGGCGCAAACGTAGGCGATTATATCGACCTTCCTTACGAGGTTCGTCCCGTACCTTTTACCGTAAAATACAAACTTGAAGGCGCATCTACGTATCTTAGCGAAGAAAAGGGCTATTCATTCTACAACGATACCAACACTCCTCGCAATATTATTCCCGAATTTTACAATGCTTCCAGTCAACGTCTCAACGTAGGTTATCAAGTATCTTACAGTCAATATAATATCCTCTTAAACGATTTTACCGCCCTAAGTTCAGAGGAAAAACCAAAGGAAATGGGTAGATATAAAATGACGGTTACCTTGACTCAACCCTTGACTGTTGGCGGATATACCTTGCCTGAAAATTCTTCTTTCAGTCAAGTGTTCTCTATCGTAAACAATTTGGATTACAGCAATCTCGAGGTTGAAAATTTCTATACAGGCAATTCAATCGACCTTAACCCCGAAATTGTATACGGTACCACCGAATGCGCCAATCTTCCCGGACTTACCTATTTTTATATCTTCTATTTCTATCAAGAATCGTGGAAAAGGGTGGCTCCTTCCGAGGTCGGCAATTATACCGCATGTATCGTTTTCAACAAAAACTTTACGGTAGGCGGAACGGTTAGGGCAAAGGGCGCTGGTCTTGAATTCCCCGAAACCGCAAGTTTTGCCGATTTTGCGTCAGGCGATAAATTTTATTTTGATTACAAAATTACCTATCCCGCATGTGACGTCAAGATTACGTATGACAACGGGTTTGACGTTCAATCTTCAGTTGATAACCTTCCTGATTACGGTCTTAGCGTAGACAAAATTCTCAACTTTACTTACGAAGAGAATCTAACCAAGGTACACGCAGGAATTGAATTCCCAATTGGTAAATACGCACACGTGCTTCAAGCAACCGCAACAAACGGCGCGTTAGGTATTTTGACTGGGGACGAATTTAAGCTTGACAGGACCGTAACTCCCGCATTGACCATTGAAAATATCTCCTTTAAGGCTCCCGATGACAAGTTCGACGGAAGCTTTAAGGTTTTGGATATCACCACTCCCACTCTTCAACTTAGCGAAAGAACGGATTATTTCGTAAGCTATTACGATAGCAATTACAACAGCGTTGAATATCCCTATTATCCCGGCGATTATACCGCCGTTGTTTCCTTTATTCGCGATATTCCCACCTATGGTATTGCAACGGGGGATGCAAAAATTCTTACCTTTACCGTACGTCCTCAAACTTTGATAGCAAGATTTGAAGCAAGCGACGATTTGGTATACGATAAAGAAAGTAAAGAATTTACTCTGTCCTTCTTGACCGATAATGATCGTCCTGCCTTGGATATTGAAATTGAGGACTATCAAATCACCTATTCAAACGACGAGCACAGTCATTCTCTTACCAATGCCTTTGTAAAAGACGCAGGTGATTATACCGTTTCCGCAGTTTTCAACAAAAGTTTCTTACACTACGGTATCAAGTTTGTTGACAACGATTCTATTGACGAAAGCGAAACCCTCAACAAAAACTTTACTATTGAGGTCTTAGAATTGACTTTAAACGCATCTATTCCCGTTGAGGAAAAGAGTATGTACCGTTTGGGTGTTCAACCTCAGTACGAATTTGTTAAAAACAATCAAGGCAAAAGCGAAGTTGTTGACTTCCTTGCCTTGGGAAGCGACTATTTGGTAACCTATCGCGCCGCAACTGAAGATGGATATGAAACAACCTCTTACGACGTTCCCACTGCGCGCGCGCACCAATACGCTACAAACAAATACCTTGCCGAGTTTGTTTTGCAAAATAAGACAAACGTTAAAATTAACAAGGTTGTCAAAGTGCTTTACGGAGCGCACGAGGGCGAAAGCTATTCAGAGGATATCTATTTTGCAAACTTGTCCGACAACAAGGAAAAATTGCAAGTTGGCTTTGAAATTATCCCTTTGCCTTTGTTCCCCATTATGCAAATTGACGGAACAGAGGATACCTTCTTCTATTCGGATTCTTCTGAAAAAGAAATTGAAAAATATCATTTCTACACCATAAATCCTCTTGCAGTTGAAGAAGGATTTACCTTGACTAGGGAAAGCATCAAAGAAAACTTGACAAGCGGAATTTTAGTTGACGTGGCTTCTTTGTTTGGCGTAGTAGGGGACAACGACCTTTCTTCCGCTTCCTTCACTACAAAATTCTATCACCGTGAAACAGGAAGTTCTACTATTCGAGATGAAGCTATGGCAACCGCTCCCGTCTTGCCCGGCGATTATACAATCCGAATTGTTTTCGACAAGGACGACTCTGATTTCTTATATTCTTGTTATACCGTAAACAACAGTTTCTCCCAAAGCGGAGCATCAATTCTTGTAGGTACTCCCGTTAAGAAAAACGACTATTTTGATACTGCAATCACAGTCAAAACCCCCGACGTTTTAAAACTTGTAGTTGAAAAGCCTTCCTCTTTTGCCGACGGAAAAGACAAGGATTTCTTGAAGAATGGCTTTAATATTTCCTTTATTGATGGAAATGAAAAGGTGTTGACTAAGGGCGTTGACTATGACGTATATTATACCTATGGCGATAATACGGGTATCGCGCGCGAACTTGGAACAGAGGGGTATTTGAAACTTGAAGCAAACCAAAGCACCGAATATAAGTTGGTTATCAAGTTTAAAAAGAACTTTAGTTGTTATACCCTTTCCTTTAACGAAGGCGTTTACACTAAGTACGACAATACAAATCCCACCACTGCAATATGTCAAAACGATACGTACAATTACAGCTTTGCAATCTTCAAAGCTCCCGTTTTGCAATGGGATTTCATTCAGCCTGAAAACTTCTATTTTAGTGGTGAGCAAAAAACCTTTGGGGTAGTATTTTATACTATGACCGATGGTGTAAGAGAGCGCGTAACTCTTATTGAAAACGCCGATTACAAGCTTAATTACTATCTCGGCACAACCTCTGCGGGCGGTCGTTTCCATTACGAATTCCTATCAAGCGGAGCTCCCGTCAATCCTTCTATTGAAGGTGAAAGCTATATTGTCGAGCTTGTATTCTTAAGGGATCTTGACGACTATTTAATGATAAAATCCAACGGAGCCGATCCCTACGATTGGGTTGTATCTTATCAATCCCCCAACGCAATTCCTCGTTTACTTGACAACAACGGGTTGCTTAACGTTGAGCATATCGAATCCAATCTCGTCAATTCGGAAAGCGGATTTAAAATCAAGAAAGCGGTTTTGACCTTGGGCGGTTTCCAAATTCAAGACAAGCCCTTTGACAATCTCTCTTCCGCAACCATTGTTGGAAAACCTTCGCTTACTATTGCTTTTGACGAAAACAACAAGCCAATGGGTAAATTGATTGCAGTTGATGGCGAAACGTTTGTGTTCGAGGGCAATCTTCACGCCAATTTTGAAAGCGTATTCGTTGGCGAAGATATTTCAATTATACTCGCCGTTGACGGAAAGGGCGTAAGTGGTAATGGTTTTGACTATTATACCTTGGTGTTGCCCGAGCATAGCGCAAAAATAACCAAGCGCGAAATCCTAGTTACTCCCAACGCCGTAACCGCTCAATATAATCCCTTTGAAGACGAACTTGACAATCTCAGTTTTGTTATCAAACAAGGGGATGCTGAGATATTCACCTCTCTTTGCGGTAGCACAAACTTGTTTATCGGCTCACTTTCCCGTGATAAAGGTGCTGACGGAATGGGAAAAACAGTTGGCAGTTATCCCATCTCGAAGGGTACTCTCGCTTTCTCTACCGCAACGCTTACAACTTCGGACGGAATCACTTGTACCGCCGACCAGTTGTTTGTCTTGAAGGTAAGCAAAACAAACACTCTTGGAAATCCTGCAACCTACGATATAATCAAGCGTGAAATTTCCATTGGCGTAAAAGAAGGACAATCCAAGATTTACGGCTCTGATGACAAATCCCTTGAAACTTGCATATTGCAAGGCAGTTTGATTATGGGCGACAGCTATACTTGCGCCATAAAACGCTCTGCAGGGGAAAACGTAGGCGAATACGATATTTCTATTTCCGACGTAAAGATTTTGGATTCACAAGGCAATGACGTAGGCGAAAACTACAACGTAACCGTATTCTCGGGAAGCTATAAGATTTTGAAGCGTGACGTTACACTTCAATTTATCTTTGGTGGCGAGGCATTCAACGGATATACGGTAAATGAATTGTCAAAGTATTTGATTTACAAAATCGTGGGAAAAGACGGAAATCGTGATTTGAAACTTTGCAAGTATTTAGAAACCAACGTAAACGCAAGTACGAAAGGCACCTACTACGTCAAAAACGGTTTAGAGTATACTCCCGTAACCTTACCCGACGACTACAACAAATCTACCAAATATTATTCTCTAAATACAGGGGATTATCTTGACGGTAAGCTCGAACTTATTCAGGTTGAAAGTTTTGACGTAGGCACCGTAGTCAAGTACAGAGTCAACAAGGGAAGTTTGCAAATTTACAAAACCGTCGACGGCAAAAACGTTGCAGTTACAAGCAACTATAATATCTCTTACAAATTTGATAACGCAACTGAGGAAAAGAGTTATTATTCGGTATTTGCAAGACCCGTTACCTTTACCATTCCCGATTCAGCTCCTATGACTTCGGTTTATGGCGTTGGTTTACCTCTTATCCCAGTCTATACCGACAAACTTCCTACAGGTTATAGTTATAAGGGATACGTTGGCATGTATCGTGAAGATGCCGATGGAACAAAGACAACCTTGTCCGCAGGGGACGTAGTTGACGTAGGTGAATACGGATTCTACGAGGATAACGCTCTCGGACTTATCAAAATTTACGATAGTAACAACAAAGACGTCACCAAATATTTCGATATTTCTATCGATACGAAAGCGGTATCAGGCACAACCTCTTACGCAAAGACCTACAAAGTAACAAGACGTCCCGTAATCATCACCGTACATCAAGAAACCGTGTATCGTGAAGAGGGCGTCGTGCAACCTCGTATCCGCTTTATGAGTGACGAATATTCCGAACTTAGCGACGGACTTGTTACGCTTTTGAAGGGTAAATACGGCTTTGGTGATATTACCTATACCGAAGGTGAAAATACAATAATTCCTATCAAACTTGAAGGAAACGATGATAAAAACTTTGAAATAACCTTTAAGGAAGGGGTTATTCAAGTCGTATATCCCGAAAACAATATCACTCTCTCTCCTGACGAGGTAGACGTTTATCAAAAGGACGAACTTATCTTTGGCGGACACCCCTTGTTTATGATCGGCGAAACTCAAATCGTTCTCCCCGGCGTATTTAGGGCAAAACACGTTTTCGAGGTTCTTTCACAATCCGATGACGATCCCTCACACTCACTTACTCTAAGCGTACCTCTTCCTAAAGACCTTGACGGCGAAAGAGTATACTTGCTTGCAGTTTACGGTGACGGATCAATGGCTCTTGTAAAACCCACTACAGTTGACGGAGCAACTATGACTTTTGAGGATGCGCGCTTCAAATACGTTGTTTTGGCAACTATGGAAATTTGGCCTTATATCCTTGTGGGCGCAATCCTTCTCTTTATAATTATCTTGATTATCGCCCTTTGCGTATACGGCGCAAAACACCGCAAGAAAGCAAAGAAGATTGAAGAAATTACTACTCCTACCGAAAGTGTAGAAGGTGAAGAGACAACTGAAGAGACAACGGATACCACCGAAGAGCCTACCGAGAGAGAGGACGAGGAGACTAGTGATATTATTGAAGAAGAGGAAGAAGAGGTTATTGAAGTAAGAAAACCTCTTGCCGAAGAAAGTGATGAAATAATCGCTTCTCCTTCTCGCCGTAGTTTTGCCGAAGAAGAAGAAAGCGATGATGACGAACTTGTAGTAACAAGCGATTCTTCTTCTGAAGATGACGACGAAATTATTATAAGAAAAACCTCTCGTAGTTTTGACGACGATACAAGCGACGACGATTCGCCTGCGGATATGTAAAGGAAGGAATTGATATGAAAAAATTTTTCTTGATACTTATCGTAACACTCTTATTCTCTGCTTGCTTGCTTGTAGCATGTCAAGAAAAACCCGCTGACCCCACTCCTTCTGAGAGAAAGTTGACGGTAACTGCTTCCGAACTTAAAGAAAAGGCTTTCTTTGACCTAGAAAAGCATCCCGATTTGGCGGACAACGGTATGTTTTGGATCGGTTATGACCAAGAAAACGGAAAACTTATCCGTGTTTCTTCCGACGATACTGCAACCGTAAAATCCTATGGAACTATGCTTTACGATCCAAGCAAGCCCACAATCCTCAACGTCCACGGTATTCAACTTGATTCTTATTTCTACCACCTTCCCGAGTATGACGGAAGTTTGCACGGAATCTATAACGCAAATAAGCAAATGCTTGATTCTACCGCATACGGTTATGATACTCCGTCAGTTAATATGTTGAAATTATATCTTGACAACGGCTTCAACGTCATGACTTTCGACTACTATCGTTTTGCCGACGAGCCTATTGGCGAAACTATTCCCGACGGTGAAGAAAATCAAGGTTACGGCGTAACCACCAACAAGACTATTGAAGCAAAGATATGGGCTACCGACGGTGTTCAAAAAATGAGATATAGAAAACGTGACGGCACTTGGTCCCATACCTATGATGCCGACGGAAATATCTATTTCTACAACGCTTATACCGATTCAAGCGGTAAACTCAATGGTACCGATACAGGCGCCGAAGAACTTCCCTATTGCTTGGCTGAATACTTTGCAGGTTATTGGCTTCGCGCTTTGGATTGCTATGATATCACACAAAGCGAAGTGCGTTTTGCAGGTCACTCTATGGGTGGCAGTTGCATAACAGCAACCGCTACCTTGTTGATGGATTTGGTGGCAGAAGGGGACGTAACCGCAAGAGTTTTACCTCATCGACTTTCTCTCGAAGATCCCTTCATGGGTGTTGCCTCCGACGTAGGCACAATGGGAAAATCCTTGAGCAACCCCGGGCTCAGCGTTCATTGGCGCGGTGAAACGGTATGCGACAACGTTACTGGTAAAGAGTTTTATCAATCGGTTAAAAACCTTGTTGAGCGTCATGACGTAGCAGTAGAATGCTATTTCAGTGATACTGCCGTAAGTCAGTTTTTGGGAAATGAATATTTCGCTCGCTTGAATACCTATATGCCTATCACAAAATACAATATCACTGCTGTAGGTAATATTTGGGTACACAACGGCGTTAGAGAGTGCTACCTAGGCTCGGTTGTCGACAATCCCCCCGTCACCTCGGATA
>JAEDHM010000041.1 GCA_016296985.1 Clostridia bacterium | reverse complement strand
TAACGACTTGGGATACAAACCCCTTGTTGCCGAAGAAACTGTGGTAATGGACGGCGAATTGTACGTTTTAGGCGACAATCGTCAAGGTAGCATTGACAGTGAAGATTACGGTTGCATCAAGCAAGAGTGGATTTTCGGAAAGGTAATTTTCTTGTACACCGACGGAAAATTTTGCGGAACTGATCGTGTAACCGAGCCTAGATCCTAAAAAAATAATGGAGCGTCAACGACGCTCTTTTTTTTATTCCTTATATAATTGTAAATAAATATATAGTTATTACTGGTTTTAAGGGCTGGAGACAACCCTTTTCATTGCTTATTTTATTTGTTTTAACTAGACGGAAAAGGCGGCAACAAGCGCGGTGAACATTGTACCTAGGGTGCCTATCCATTTTTTATGCCTGTTGCTGAGAAGGCATTGTTCGGATATCAAAAGAAGAATAACAAAGGTAAGGATAACTAAAAAGGGTGTAAACTGCACCTCAAACCCTATAAAGGGCAAATCGTTTGCCATACTTATACCATCCATAATTGTACCGCCCACGTAATATATTGCCCGTGATAAAATTTTAAAAGAGGGAATAATCATTGCTAGGAAAAACTCGCATAATACCAGCACGTACAAAACTGAAATTATTGGAATTACGATTACGTTTAGTATAATTGACAGTGCGGAAAACCAAGAAAAGTAATAAACACCTAAAGGGGTTATGGCAAGACTTGTAGAGCATGACAAGGCGAGCGCTTCGGCAAGGGGAATCTTCTTTCTTTTGAAATACCTTTTCAAGGGCGGTTGAATACCTGCTATACCAAGTACTGCGCAATAACTGAGTTGAAAACTTACGCTGAAAGCGTAAAGCGGATTGACAAGCAAGACGACAATAGCGGAAAATGCGATTGAAGTGATAAAATCGTGTCGATTTCCCCCTATTTCCGCAGACAAACTGTAAAGTACCATAACCGTTGCCCTTAAAACCGAAGGGGAAAAGCCTGTTAGATAGGCATAAAAAATCAGAATCGGAGTTGCTACGGCTATTTTAAGGAGAGGCTTAAATCTAAGCTTTCGCATAATAAACAAAAATCCGCCTATCAAAACTCCGACGTGCAATCCGGATACCGCAAAAACGTGAGCGGTGCCCGAGTGTCGAAAAGCCGTCGTATCTTCATAAGACATTTTGTCGGTACCACCTAAAAGCATCGAGGTACAAAATCCCCCGACTTTATACCCTAGTCTTTCCTCAAAAAGAGTCCGAGCCTTTTCTTGTACGATTTCCGACAATTCCTTTTTATTTGCGCCCGTCCCAAAAATTTGATAAACAGTTGCTTGATACCTTATTCCCTTAAGGTAGTTTGCCGAAGGTTGGTTGCCATCAAAGGAGACCTTTTCGCTTGTGATATATCCCTTTGCTTCAACTACGTCCCCAAGTTTGAAGTCATTGTACTTAAGTTTTATTTTGCAATCTCCGTTATACTTTTTGCCGTCTACCTTTATATCGGTAAGTAGGTAGTAGTCTACTTCACCCTTTCCTCCGTAAACGTAAGATACCTCGCCTACCCTTGCGGTAAAAGTGTATTCACCGCTGTCCAGAGTGTATGCGTTTGCGATGGCAAATCGAATTGGAGTATATAACAAAAATATGAAGAAGATTAGGAATATAGGTAAAAGAAAAGCCCTGTCAAAACTTTTACGAAAGTAGGGAATAACCAAAACGCCCACTAGCAAAAACAACGCTATAATCCTAAGCGCCAAACTGCCCATCAATAAAAAAATTGCAGAGAGCGCCATAATGGCAACTACCGCAAATAAACGGAAATGAAAAAGACGAAACTTTTCTTTTCTTCTTAAGTAAGTAGGCATTATTTTATATTCCGAAGCTACCCGGGGTTATCCACAAATAACTGATAAGAGCCAATAAACCGGTAATTATAAGTTGGTGAAGTAAAACTACCACCAAAGTATGTCTTCCCATAAAGCAAACCGGCTTGTGCCACTTTTTGTCTAAGGCCGGGAGCATCGTCTTTTTCTCACTGTACAGGAAAGGCGCGATTGCGCAACCAAACATAACCTTGGGCAACTGCTCGAGCAATACCATATAGTCGCTTGAATAATAGCCGGTTTTGAAGGTTTCGTGTAAAAACGCCAAGTCGTTGTTTGGAGTAACGTCAACCTTAAACAAATAGCGGTACATTACGTAAGCCACGATTCCAATTACAAAACATACTGCGGAAATGGTGTATTTTCTCGCCTTTCCATTTTTGATAAGCGCGGTGCAAATCAACTGAACTACGGTGAAGATTGCCACCGAGGTAGCAAGCATATGTAAAACGCCGTATCTAACGATTATGCCACCCATACCCAAATATTCGTCGCCTATATAGGTTGCGAGGGTGATAAGTCCTGCGCAAATAGCCACCTCGGCGGTACGCTTGACGTTGTTTTTTGAGAAGAAACAACTTATGCCACACAAGGTGAAGAAAATCCACAAAACAAAGTTTTGTACCCAATCACGCAAGCCGTAGGTGTTGACGTTACCATAAAGAATTTCGTGGCCGTCGTAACCGATAAAGGTGTTGACGATTGTCATGGCCAAAACGATAACAAGGGAAACGCTTGCCACGGCGATAACCTTTTTCCAGCCTTCTTTTCCGTTCTTGTAGGAGAATACCGAAACCAAGGTAAAGGTTATAAAAAGCAAGAAAATCAAACAGTCGGAAATCCACATATAGGGCGTCATGGGTACGCCGTTAAAATAAAATACCGCTGCATCAACGGCATTTACGGCGCCTTGCACCCCTGATAAGGACCAAGAGTAACCAAACATACTTTCACTTGCCAAATTGTAAAACAAGTGATCCATAACCATAAGCAAGATGCAAAATCCGCGAAGGAAGTCAAGTTCCCATATGCGTTTTTTAGGCTCTTTGGTATACGTATCTTTAATTACTCGTGTGTTTTGTGTCAATTTTTATTTTTCCTTAGCGCAAAACGAGGTACACCGTCGTCGTCAAACTTGTAATAATCAGTATGATGTTTGTAGTCGTAAATCAAAATATCGGGGTCGGTAGCACTGTAATAAGGGGGGCGAATGGGTTTTTCCTCTTCCTCGATCTCCCCTTCGTAACCGCCGTAGGTTGTGGAATATTCACTTCTTACGTAATCGGTTGAGGATGCAGGATAGGAAAGATATTCTTCACCGCTTAAGGGAGAAGTTTCAGCGCTTGCTTCTTCTTGCACACGGCGAGCGGAAGGATCGTAGCCGTGTTTTTTAAGCCATCTTTCCTTTTCCTCTTCGTAAGAAGGGAAGGTTTCTTCACGGAAGGATGCGAAAACCTCGCTTACGGGCTCGGCAATGCGACTGCGAATTGTGATTATGATTGAGCAAGCAAAGGACAAGCCAAGTCCGATATACCAAAGGGTGCTTTCAAGACAAACTACGTCAAGATTCAAACCGCCCCACAATATCATACCTACGCCGTAAACGCTGTAAAACAAGGGAATATACAAACCGAAAAATACGATAATATGAGCCAATGCCTTTACCGTTGCGCGAATGAGGGAGTAAGCGACCTTGAGCACGACCACCAAAAGTACCCCTAATAAAAACTTGCTTTTCGTTACCTTTGCCATAATGTAATATTTTATCATATTATGGACTATTATTCAAGTAAAAATATTTTTTTTCAAAATAAGGAAGATTTTCTCCTTCTTTCCCCTAGAAAAATAAGTTTTAAATAACTCTCTATAGTTTTAGTATACCGCCCTAATCATTTTAATAATCACCGTCTTGCACCAGTGCAATATGAGAGTTTTGAGGATTTTATACTTATTTACAAGGTAGAGGGCGTACGCTTATTGAAATCCTCAACCAACTTGGATACGGTGAATAATATCTTAAATGAACGAACTTCAAAAAAGAGTAAACTTGACTAAGTTTGCTCTTTTTGTTTGTATAACCAAAAATTAAAGGTGACGTTCACTTGCAAAAAAGGACGGGATTGCCGTCCTTTGTTTTTTAGTTTTTGTAGGAATCAATTAGTTTTTGGAAAGCAGGTAAACTGTTTTGTATTGTTTGATTGCTTACGCAATAGGCAAGACGGAACCAGCCTTTGCAACCGAAACTTGTTCCCGGTACTACCAAAATATTAAACTGTTTTGCCCTTTCGCAAAATGCTTTGTCGTCATCTTCAAGCGCCTTGCACCAAATGTAAAAGGCTCCCTGTGGTTTGGTACATTGATAACCCATTTTTGTCAGTGCGGTATAGATATCGTGACGGTTTTTTGCGTAAAAGTCTACGTTTGTCTTTTCGTCAAGACACAACGCCACAACCTTTTGCATCAAAGAGGGCGCGTTTACAAAACCCAAAGTTCGGGTTGCATCACCGCTTGCCTTGATAAAGTCGGCAAAGGAGTCAAGACAGGAAGGAATGATCAAATAACCGATTCTTTCGCCGGGGAGAGAAAGGCTTTTACTGTAGCTGTAACCTACGATTGTGTTTTTATAATAATGAGGTATATAACAATGTACCGCATCTTCAAAAATGATTTCTCTGTACGGTTCGTCGGAAATGAGATAGATGGCGTTGCCGTATTCCTTTTCCTTTCTTTCAAGGACTTCTGCCATTGCCTTTAAGGTTTCGTCGTCGTAAACCACGCCGGTAGGATTGTTGGGTGTGTTGATAATAACCGCCTTGGTCCTTGAGGTAATCGCATTTTCAAAAGCGGTAATATTGGGTAAAAAGGTGGGAGGATTTGGGGGAACGATAACCGCTTTTCCGCCAAAGTTGTCGATATAGCGCAAATACTCTCCGAAATAAGGAGCGATAATAATAACTTCATCCCCTTCGTCAAGCAAAACTTTCAAGGTTACGTTTAAGCCACCTGCGGCGCCAACGGTCATCACGACGTTTTCGTAAGAAAGGTTTGCGCCGTATCTTTTGTTGATATTTTCCGCAACCGCTTGTCTTACCTCGGGATAGCCTGCGTTTAGCATATATCCGTGAATGGAAACCGAATCCCCTTCAAGCACCTCGATTATGGCTTCTTTCACCTTTTCAGGGGTGGGCGTGTTGGGGTTTCCCAAGGAAAAGTCATAGACGTTTTCTGCACCGTACAACGCAGAAAGACGTTTTCCTTCCTCAAACATTGCCCTAATTGCCGAGCCTTTTGATAACATTGCCTGCATTTTTTTGCTGATCATATTTTCACCTCGTTTATATTGTAACATCATTCAAGCATTGGCGCAATCATTTATTATTACCAATTTTCAAGGCAATTTATTACAATTTTTCACAAAATAAAGGATTTTACAAAGATTGCTCGTAAAATAGCTTATGATATGCAATGTTATACATTTGTTATAAAAATATATAACTTTTTTGTAAAAACTCTTGCAATTTGTTATAGTATGTGATAAATTATTAGTATGCGCAAATGGATTGCTTGTGGTATAAGAGTGAAAAGGTAATTTTATTGGACAAGCACTTTTGCCTAGATAGGATAAAATATACAAAACCAGATAAAAGAAGGAGGTCTGAAATGGAAAACAACGCAAAAAAGAATAATTCAATTCAACGCATTGCAGGTAAAAATGCAAGAAAAGACGCAGTAAAAAGTTTTATTCTAAAGCTTGAAATTGAGTCCGGTTTATCCTGCAAAGACGTTTGGCACAACGCTTTGCTTACAAGCGCGGCCTATACCAACATTTTCAACAAGAGCATTATGCCTCAACGTAGCACCCTTCTTTGTCTTGGTGTTGCCTTCAGGCTTAATCACGAGCAAATGAAAAAACTTTTTGAGCTTGCCGGCTACGTCTATCCCTACTATGCTGAAGAGATGGTCGTTGACTATTTTGCAAGAAAGGATTTGTACGCTTGCGAGGAATTGAGAAATAAGTATCCTGCCATCGACTTGTACCGCATCAACGAGCTTTTGACTCGTCTTGGTTTGTCTGAATTGGGAAATGAAAAAACTAAAAACTTGCATAAAGAGGCGGTTGGCGCCATAATCAACGCTATATCCGTATCAGAAAAATTTGAGGAAGAAGTTTTAGACTTTATCCGCAATAATAAGGAAATAATATAAAAGGAGGCTTTATGACTAATTACACAGTAGTACACGAATTTATAAAAGTAACAGCCGGAAGATTTTACACCCCTTCCCAAATTATCCGCATAGCTTCCTTGGTTTTGGGCGGAAATTTGATATGGCAAAAAAAAGAAAAGGAAGAGTGGCTTGGTATTCTTACTATGCCCGAATTGTTTGAATGCGACGATCCTAACGAATGCGGTAACATGAAACTTTTGCTTTCCCTCGCCGGTGAAGATGAAAGAAAGCAACGCTGTTTTGAGGAAAAGAAGGACTTTTTGCAAAGAACGGGATTTTATCACAAGTGGAAGGAAAAAGAAGATTGGGTAAGATATATAAGGACAAACGACGAGGACTTTTCTCACCTTTTCGAAAAAGCCTATTTCTCCTATTCCTTAGGAAAGGTGGATGACGCTATCCTTTTGTTTAAAACTCTTGCAGACAATTTTCATATCCTTTCTGTAAAAGCATTGTGCGCAATTTACCACGATAAGAAGGATTATACAAAAGAGCTTTGGTATCTTACCCTTTTGGAAAAGATTTACAAAGAACTTTTGATGGAAGACTGCCCTTCTGTTTTGACAAAAAGAATTGAACAACTTTTGGCAAAAGGACTTGAAGAAGTTCGCAACAACGCATTGTCTTTGAAGATCGATTATTTCGATGAAGAAAAGATTGGTCGTACCATAGGCTTTAGAGTCTGAGGAGGTAGCGTATGATAAACGGAAAAATAATTGAAGCAAACTGCATAAAGGCAAACAAAGGCCATTTTGAAAACTCTATATTATTACAATACGACAAAGCGGAGCCTCATTATCGCAAAGTTCCCTTTTCCGCTTTGAGCAAAACCGAGCTTTCGGGAAATATCGTAGGTAACTTTTTGGACGAGAAGAAAAACCGTCAGTTGCTTTTAGGCGACAAAAGTCATACCCTTGTGGTAGGTGGAACGGGAAGCGGAAAAACCGAAGGATATTTTATTCCTCAAATCGACCTTGTATCCCGTAGCAAAAACGCTCCCTCAATGTTTATCATGGACGTAAAGGGAACCATATATCGCCGTACTGCAAAGGTTTTGGAAGAAAACGGCTATAAGGTCTTCGTACTTAACTTTAAAGAGCCTTTCTCATCCGCTCGTTACAATCCCCTTTCCTCAATTTACAACGCCTATCGCAAGGCAAAAAGATTGGAGAAAAGACTTGAAAAGGACAGCGTTGGAAAAACCTTTGAGGGCAAAGCTTTTAAAACCCACGAGGAGTGCGTTGCCTACGTTAGGCGCGAGATTTTGCTTTTGCTTGACAAGTGTCAAACCGAGCTTAAAACCATTGCAACTATAATGTGCCCCATTGAGTCAACAAAAGATCCCAGTTGGGACTATGGTAGCCGTGACGCTATATTCTACATCCTTTGGGGTATGCTTGAAGACAGCGACTACCCCGACAGAGGTATGACTATTGACAAGTACACCATCTACAACCTTAGCAACATTGCCTATACCGTTGAAAACGACTGCGACTATATCAACGCTTGGACAGGGGCGAGAGACGCGACCTCGGACACAAGAAAGTTGGGTGCTTACTACAACCTTCGCGCAAAGCAAACCCGTGATAGTTACGTTTCTTGTATAAACAACAAACTTAACCGATACGTGAATTTGCCTGTGCAGGTTATCACCGCCGCTTCTGACCTTGATATAGACGAAATTGTCATGGCAACGGAAAAGGAAAAGGTTGCAATCTTTTGTATGACTGACGAAAGCCGTACCATAACCTATGACTTGTGTATGCTTTTCATAAGTCAATTGCTTAGCGCTTTGCAACGCCATGCCGACTTGAACGGCGAGGCGAAAAACGACTTCAACTTTTATCTTGACGAGTTTGCGAATATGCCTTGTCTTCCTAATATGGAAAAGTGGATTTCAACCTTGCGTAGCCGTAGAGTTTGGTTGCATATGGGTATTCAGTCCTACGAGCAACTCGCAAAAAATTATGATAATCAGGTAAGAGAGATTATCATGGACAACTGTGATACTCAAATTTTCTTTGGTTGTAACAACACGCAAACCGTTGAAGTTTTTTCCCAATCCCTTGGGCAAAAATGCGGAGCGGTAACAGGTTTTGGACTTAACAACAACGGAGATATGTCGGTAAACATTTCGCCCACAAACCTTCCCCTTGTTACAAAAAGTGATCTTTCAATGTTGGAAGCAGGTAAAGCCTACGTCAAGTGTTTTAGAAAGCCCCCTTTGTATACCGCTTTGGACTATCACTTCTCTTACAGCGACTTGGTAAAGGCAAATTGCGTACCCCCTGTGGTTACTCAAAACCTTACCGATATACAAAGCAACTTTTACGATATCAAGGCAATCGTCAAAAAATTGTCTCGCCGTTCAACCGGTTTGTTTGATTTTTAAAATTTCGAGGGTACGAAAGTACCCTCTTTTTTTTATCTCTATAAAACAACTAATCTTCACATATTTTTTTCAAAAAGCGTATATTTTTTTCAAATCCGTAAATTCTAAAAGTATGGAAAACAGTTATAGCGAAAAAAACAGTATGCCACTAGTCAGAAAAAGCAAAATTCCCTTTGTTTTGGGAATCATCTTCACTCTTGTTGCCGTGGTACTTTACTTTGTTGGAGCAAACGGAACAATGCGAAACCCTTTGTGGATTGCCACAACGGTTATCGGAATTTTGGGGCTTTTGCTTTTGGCGATATCTGCTCATGCGTCCAATGGTTGGACTAGAATGTTCAGTATCGTTTTCATGGAAGTGCTTATAGTTATAGGCACGATTATGGCGACTACAATTGCAATAATTTAGTTGCCCAACCGAGGGAGTAATGGCTGTTCTTTCTCTAAAATCTATTCCTTAGAGAAAGGGCGTTATTACACAATGGGGAATGCCCTCACCCCAAAAAACAGAAAGAGAGAACAAAGTTCTCTCTTTTTTCTTTTTTTATCAAGGTGAATTTTAAAAATTCTCATCGTCTATACTTTGAAGATAAATACGGGAATGGGTGGATCTTTTTTCCAATTGTAAAAATAGGTAACTAAAACTTGGTAATAGCGGTCGTCAACCTCTTTAAGCCACCGTGTCAGCGCATCTTTTTCTTCGTATCCACTATCTCCGCCATAGTACATTGTTACGCACATCAATCCGCCCTTTTTCAAAAGTTTCAAGCCCTTTTCTATGGCGCAAATGGTACTTTCAGCCTTGGTGTTTACGTTGTGATCGCCCTTGGGTAAATAACCCAAATTGAAGACTATGCAATCTACGCTTTCCTCCTCGGCATATTTATCTATGTTTGCGTGAGTGTCGCAATAAACTTGGGCAACAAGCCCTTCTTTTTCAAGCCTTTCCTTAGTACTATCAACCGCTTCTTGCTGAATATCAATGGCAATAACCTTTCCACTTTCGCCTACCGCCTTTTTTAAAAAAACGGTATCATATCCACGGCCTGCGGTAGCATCAATGCAAAAATCGCCCTCTTTTATTGATTTTAGTATTCTTTCGTGAACAAGTTGTAAGGCTGTCATAGTATTTCTTTCAATTCCTTTAGACTGTGTATTTTATAGTCGGAAGGAAAGTCCTCTTCCCCTCTTCTGTCAAACCAACAAGTGATTATGCCGTATTCTTTACCCCCTACCATATCCGAAGTTATTCTGTCCCCAAGTATCATTACCGCCTTTTTGTCGGGGTTTCCTAAAGCGGAAAAGCAATAATCGAAAAACTCTTTTTTAGGCTTTGACGCTCCTATGGTTTGGGAAAGAAAAAATCCGTCGAAATAGGAAATAAGGTTTGAATCTTTTAGTCTTTTCTTTTGATAAATTTCCGTACTGTTGCTTGCAACGTAAAGTTTATATCCCTTTTGATGCAAGTAGGAAAGCACTTCGTCAGCACCCTCGATTTTGTGGTGCGCTTCGCCTAAATAAAACCTAAATCTATCGTCAAGTTCTAGTATATTGGGGATGAAAAAGGAATACTTTTCACTTATTCGCATCCATCTTTTTTCGCAAACTTCACGCCAGGTTGCCTCCCCTCTTTCGTGGATTTTCCAAAGTTCGTTTCCCCATTCGGTATAGTCTTTGACAAGTTCTTCTGAAAAAGGATAGCCACGCTCGGCAAACAAGTTTTCAAGGGCGGTATGGCAACATTTATAAAAGTCAAGCAAGGTGTCGTCAACGTCAACTAGGATATATTTTATTTTACTCATACCTTTCTCCGTCATGCAGGGATAAATACTTTTCAATTGTTGAAGATGCCTCTTCCCAACCATAGCAAACGCAGGTAAAGTATCCGGCGTTAGACAATTGTTCAAGCCACCACTTTTGTTCAAGAGTGGGGCGATTGGGTTTTACCTTCAACTCAATATACATACCATGATAAATCCCCGAAGGCGCAGGCAAACATATATCGGGCACACCGGATTTTACCCCTTCTGCCTTAAGCCGTCCTGCAGTACCTGCGCTTCGCGCTCCGCCGTTGGGTACGTGGTACATAAGGGCAAGCTGAGGATAGGCGTGAATCATATATTCAGCCCATTGGAATAGGGTTTGTTGTTCTTCACTTTCGGAATTTGTCATTTTGTAGTTTGCCATAATTATCTCCGTTGCCTATATCTCGGTTAGAGGACTGAATTAGTTTTATAATTGAGAAAAAAGAAAATATTTTCCAATGCTTTTCCTCAAAAATCAATGGAATACCATGATAATTCTTTTATATTTTAGCACCTTTTCACCATCATTTGCAAGTTATACAAATTATAA
>JAEDHM010000171.1 GCA_016296985.1 Clostridia bacterium | reverse complement strand
GGAAAGGTTATCCCCTAATTTGAAGCAATCTTCTTAGACAATAAAAAAAGGGCTTTTGCAAGCCCTTTTGATTTGGTTTTTATTTTGTCATGTCGTCAAGAGGTTGAACGAGTTTTGCAGCAAGTTCAATTTCCTTTTTGTCAAATTTTCCGTCGATAGAAGCGAAAGCCTTGAAGATGTTGAAGAATACGCCGTAGAAAGCCTCTTTAAACTCGGCTTTGTGTTCTTCGTTTATGCTCTTAAGCATCAAAACCAAAGAAAGAGGGGGATGATCGCTGTACTTTTTAGCCATCATAAGCATATCTTTAAGTAAGTTTCTGTCCGAGCCACTGTTCAAGGATTGATCTTCGGGGATAAAACTTGCATAGTCGGGTAACTTTTTAATAAATTCGCCTTCAACGGGTTCTATAGTTCCGTCAGCAGCGGCAACACCTAATAACAACGCTTGGATATACAAATCGATTTCGCCCAAGGTTTCCTCAGCGGTGTGGGGGTAGTTGGGGATTTCTTTGAGATAGGTATCGTAGAAAGATTTTGCATAGTCGGACAAGTTGTTATAACTGTCGTGCGCAATATCGAAAAGTTGTTGAAGTGTCATGTTATAATTCTCCTTATTTTTATATTTGCCCTATTCCATTGTCCGACTGATTTTTGAAGGTAAAACAAAGGGAAAAACTTTGTTATTTCTCCTCAATCTTTGAAAAAATCAACTAAATTCAGTCACTTAAGGTGATAAAGCCTTGTTTTTTTATTATGACACACACCATAATTTTTGTCAACAGCCTTTCCCACTTTTATTCTTCGCCGAAGAATAGGGGAATTTTTATCTTTGACAAGTCGGTTTTTGTGGCAAATTCACTTTGGCTCCCCTCGAAAGTGATAGAAATTATTCCGCTGTTTTCCAAGGCGCTTGCATCAAAAATTTTTATATTTTTGGATAAAACAAGGGTTTCAACCGAGATGCAGTTTGCAAAGGCAAAGGCTTTTACCTCGGCGCCGTCCTCGACTTTAACGTTTTTGATTTCTTCTCCTTCAATAAACAAACTGAAAGGGGAGGGTATTGGGGAAGCGTGATTTATGGCAAGCCAATTTTCAATCGACGAAACGACGATTTCTTCAAGGCTAACGCATCCTGAAAACGCACCGATTTCAATTTTTTCTACCTTGTTGAGGTTTAGGGACAAAAGGTTTGCGCAACCGCGGAAAGATGCCCTTGGTATAACCTTACATTTATCCCCCAAATTTATTATACGCAACGAGGTGGGAATTTTAGTATCCGCCGAGTGTAAAAATTCCGCGCCGAATATATATCCCAAAAATCTGTTTTCTTCCTCGCTTTCTCCCACAAAGGGAAGGGTGATTGATTTAGGGTTGCACCCTTCGAAAGCGAATTTTCCAATTTTTATCACGCTGTCAGGGACAAGAATATCTTCAAGGGAGGTACAGTTTGCAAAGCCCTTTTCGGCAATTTCAACAACGGGTTTTCCCTGATAACTTTGGGGTATCACAAGGCTTGAGGACAAAAGGTTTTTATCCCCTGACACTACGTATCCGCTTTCATCTGCGGTGGGAAGAAAACTTAGCCCTAGGGTGCAGTCAAAACCACAGCGCTTGCAAATATTATCTTGAAAATCGTGGGGAATTTTCTCTATAACCGCCTGGCTTTTTGTAATCTTTTCAAAGGGAGCAAGAGGGGAAAGATATTGGTTACAATGATGACAGTAATAATATCCCAAACTTCCCTCTTCACTGCAACTTGCGGTGTTGCTAGGGAAAAATTGGACGTAGTGGTTTTCGTGCCCTGTTATATCACTCAAATACATGTCGGGCGCGCCTGCCGAACAAGCGGTGAAAACAAAGGCGAGAAGCGTCAAAATGACTGTTGCAATGACAATTTTCTTACTCATTTGCCACCCCCTTTCCGAAGACAAAGTCTAAAAGGGAAGAAAGGTCCGCTTTGCTATCATAACCGCTAATTTCAAGATAGTAGGTGCAGTTTTTATCCGAAAATATTACGTTTGCGGTATAAAATCCCTTTTCAAGTCGTAAGTCGTATTTTACTGAAAGTCCCTGCCAAACAAGGTTGTTTGAAAGGTTTTTATATTGGGATAAATAGCCCAAAGTAATATCACGCTTTACGGTGTGCATAAAGACGGTGTCCACCTTTTCTCCGAAGACGTACAACTCTCGGTACACGCCTACAAAGTTTTCACCTTCCTTAAGTACGTATTCGGTTTTATCCAATGCAATTTGGTAATTTGGGGCAAGTTCTTCAATTTCGACCTCAAGATTGCCACCGCTTAAAGGTGAGAGAGTTCGCTTTCCTTG
>JAEDHM010000040.1 GCA_016296985.1 Clostridia bacterium | reverse complement strand
GCCCGAACAGCTGACGGAATATTTTATCACTATCAATTCGTAGCGATAATTTTTTGCAACGCGTATTGGATTATTAAACAAAAAGGATATCCCAAGCGAGGGATATCCTTTTTGTTGTACGTGTTGCAAAGCAAATTATTCTTGTTGTTGTTTTTTCTCTTTGCTCTTTTCGATAGCTTTTTCGATAAGTTTTTGGATTTCGACCAAGGGAATGATTGCAAGGGATAAACCGATTGCGATCAACCATTCTTGCCACAACATGCTGTCTGCTGCGTGGAAAAGGTCTTTTACGCCGGGGATAAGGGTTACGGCGAGGATAAGCACCAAACCTACGACAAAGCTAAGGTTCATAAACTTGTTGCTTAAGATATCCTTATGGAAGATAGAATTGTTTCTGCTCTTAAGGTTGTAAGCGTGGAACAACTGAATCAAGCAAAGGGTAACGAAAGCCATCGTCATACCAACTTCGTGGTTTGCGCCAAACAAATAGTTGCCGATGCAGTAGGAAGCCATAACCAAAGCGGTTTGCATAACGCCCTGAATAATGATATCCACGCCCATCTTTCCTGCAAACAAACTGCCCTTGTTTTTCCGTGGCGGATAATTCATAACGTCGTTTTCGGCGCGTTCCATACCAAGCGCCAAAGCAGGCAATGAGTCGGTAACAAGGTTTACCCACAAAATCATAACGGGAGTCAAAAACTCTTGACCGGGCTCGAGCAAGAAAATAGTAGCGATAAACAAACAAAGCACCTCGGCGATATTTGCGGAAAGGAGATATTGAATAGCCTTTGTGATATTGCTATAAATCTTTCTTCCTTCCTCAACTGCACCGATAATAGTAGCAAAGTTGTCGTCTGCCAAAACCATATCGGCAGCGCCCTTACTTACGTCAGTGCCCGTAATTCCCATACCGATACCGATATCCGCTTCCTTAATGGAAGGAGCGTCGTTTACGCCGTCGCCGGTCATAGCGACAACCTTATCAAGGGACTTGTACGCCTTTACGATTCTAACCTTATTTTCAGGACTTACGCGGGCGAATACCGCATAATCACGAATAACCTTTACAAACTCTTCGTCGGAAAGCTCGTCGATTTCAACGCCAAGCATAACCTTCTTATCATCAGTCAAAATACCGATTTCCCTAGCGATTGCTGCGGCGGTATCCTTATGGTCGCCGGTAATCATAAGAGGAGTCATACCTGCCTTCTTACAAATTCTAACCGCTTCCCTAACTTCCTTTCTGGGAGGATCGATCATACCAACCAAACCGATAAAGACAAGGTCTTGTTCCATAGCCTCGCCTTCGAAGTCGCTATACTTGACTGCAACGCCCAAAACACGCAAAGCCTGATCAGCCATAGCCTTGTTTTCCAAGCGGATATTTTCAATATCAGCTTCGCAAATCTCACGGATTTCACCGCCAACCTTAATGTACTTACAACGATAAAGCAAAAGCTCGGGAGCGCCCTTAACGTGAGCAACGGTTTCCTCTCCGCACTTGTTTACGGTGGACATAAGCTTTCTTACGCTGTCAAAAGGAGTTTCGGCGATTCTTTCCCATTCACCGCAAAGATCGGTATAGTCGAATCCGCAATTTTGCGCATAAGCAACCAAAGCGGTTTCGGTGGGGTCGCCTAAAAGTTTTCCCTCGTTACCAAGTTTGGTATCGTTACACAAAGCCATAGCCCTAACCAACAATTCGGCGTCTTGTTTACCTTCATACTCGTCCTCGGCAAAACCGCCGTCGGTGGGAGTATAAAGTCTTTTAACCGTCATTTGGTTTAAAGTCAAAGTACCGGTTTTGTCCGAGCAAATGATTTCGCAACTACCAAGGGTCTCAACGGCAGGCAAGTTACGTATAATAGCGTTTCTCTTACTCATAAGTTGAACGCCTATGGACAAAACGATTGTAACTACTGCAGGCAAACCTTCGGGGATTGCGGCAACGGCGATTGCAACTGCGGTCATAAAGGAGTTAACTACGGTATTTGCACCGAGGTCAGCCCTGTTCTTAATCAAAACAACGCCAAAGATAACGACTGCGATTGCAAGAACGATCCAAGTCAAAACCTTTGCGGTTTTAGCAAGTTGCTTTTGCAAGGGAGTCTTAACCTCTTCGCCTTCAGAAAGCATTTTTGCAATCTTACCAACTTCGGTATTCATACCCGTTGCAACTACAACGCCCTTACCTCTACCATAGGAAACGACACCGCTCGAATAAGCCATATTCGACCTATCGCCCAAGGGAGCGCCCTCTTCAACTACGCTATCGCAGTCCTTTTCGGCAGGCACAGACTCACCGGTCAATGCCGCTTCCTCAATTTTCAAGGAAGAGGATTCAATAAGTCTTATGTCGGCAGGAACGATATCACCGGCTTCGAGATCAACGATATCGCCGGGAACGATTTCTTCACTGCGAATACTGATAACCTTTCCGTCACGAATAACCTTTGAAAAGGGCTTATTCATATTCTTCAAAGCCTCTAAAGCCGCCTCAGCCTTGTTTTCTTGAATAAATCCAATAACCGCATTGATGATAACGATCAAAAGGATAATACCGCCGTCGATCATTTCAGAATATTTTTCGGTTACGATAGCCAAAATTGCGGAAACAACGGCTGCAGCCAACAAAACGAGGATCATGGTATCGGCAAATTGAGAGAAGAACTTCCTCAAATTGCTCTTCTTCTTGCCTTGAGCAAGTTCGTTTTTACCGTGTTCCTCAAGTCTTTTTTGCGCTTCAACTTGAGAGAGACCGCTTACCGAGGTGCTAAACTCGTCAATAGCCTCTTCTTTGTTTCTACTGTAAAAATCCATAGAACAACTCCTTTTATATTAGTTTTGCCACGATATCCCTTTCTTTTTCTAAAAAGATAGAAAGAAAATAAGGTGAAAAAGCTTTTCTTATTAAAAAAAACCCTTGGTTTCCCAAGAGTCTTGTTACCACAAAGGCTGTACAGCCAGCCCTTTCGGGCGAGATGTTGACTTGTACATATACAACTACTGCCTCTTTAGATGTATGTTATCACAAATTTAAAATCTTGTCAATTATTTATAATAAATGCGCAAGATAGATCTTTCGTGCCACAAATACGTAAATTTTTACTAAACGTAAGGGAAAACGTCTTTATTCTAACCTACCCTATCTACACCTTTATCGCTCTCTCCCGGCTCCATAGATTTATCGAGTTATTGAAAGAGCATAAGGTATATTTATCAAGCAAGTTCGTTCCCCAAATCACCACCTCGAAACACTTTTACGATATTACCGCTCACAAGTACGTCGAGGAAAAGGCGTTCGACTTGTCCGCAAAGGTCATACACGACCTTTCTGCGGATATGGAAGACTTGACGAAAAAGGAAAGATGATGGCAATGTGTCTTTTAGGCTGGTTAGTCGTAACAAAAAACAAAAAGAAGATGGGTAACAAGTTCAACGAAGGTATGCTTATGCCCTATCAAAAAGTGCTAAAAGAGAGCAAAAAAGAAAACTAAAGCCACTTTATAAAAACAGGACAAGCGCTCTTGTCCTGTTTTTTACGTCCATATCTATAACTTATAATTCAACTCTATTCTCCCCCTTGTCCCGCCTTTTTCGCAAGATGCTCTTCTCTTGCGCTACGTTTGCCTTCCGCCTTGATATCCCCTGCCTTTGAAAGGGCGATTTTGGTAAGGAAAGGACCTACGATTTCATAAATTAAAACGGCAAACAAGGTTATGTTTCTTACAATCTCACCTTCCGGTCCAAGTTCTATGGCCTTCGTTGCCATACCAAGGGCAACCCCGGCTTGAGGGAGCAAGGTTATACCCAAATACTTGATTACGTTGGGGTCCGCTTTCGTAAGTCTTGCGCTTCCGTTTGCTCCAAAATATTTTCCTATCGAGCGAGCAAGGATATACACAAGTCCAACCACCACAACGGTCCAATCGGCAAAAACCGAAAGGTCAAGCTCGGCTCCGCTTATTACAAAGAAAAGGATAAGAACAGGGGTGGTCCACCTGTCGGCGCGCTCCATCAACTCTTCTGAAACCTCGCAAATATTGCAAAATACCGTACCAAGCATCATACAAGCGAGCAAGGAAGAAAAACCGATATGTATTCCCCCAACCTCAAATTTCAAACTTGAAATTGCTACGGTAAGCATAACGAAGGTAACGGAAACCGCCATACGCTTTGAACGGGAATGGAAAAACTTTTCGCAAAAGGTAAACAAAAGTCCCATGACAAAGCCAAGACCTAGGGACAAGACAATTTCAATCAAAGGCTCGAAGACGATAGCCAAGGGATTTACTCCCGAGGAATTAAGGGAGCGTGCCACCCCAAAGGACACCGCAAAAACCACAAGACCTACTGCATCGTCAATGGCAACCACGGGCAACAAAACTTCGGTTACGGTGCCTTTCGCCTTGTACTGCTTTATTACCATAAGGGTTGCAGCAGGCGCAGTAGCCGTAGCAATAGAGCCCAACACGATTGCGGAGGAAAGAGATAAGGTTTCCGGCATAGCGAAGTGAAGTCCAATCAATGCGGCGTCTACCAAAACCGTAGTGATGACCGCTTGCAAAATGCCTATAACCGTTGCGTGCTTTCCAATCTTTTTAAGTTGAGCAAGTCGAAATTCATTACCCATAGAAAAGGCGATAAAGCCAAGGGCTAAATCTGAAATGATACCAAAGCCCTCGATTTGATCCGAGGTTATTCCCACGCCGGGGACGTCCAAAGCGCCCAAAACAAAAGGTCCGACCAAAACGCCTGCGACAAGATATGCGGTAACTGCGGGAAGTTTAACAAGCTTTGCCAGTCGGGACAATAAAAGTCCGAAAAGCAAAGCGATAGACAAACTTAAAAAAATGCTTGCTGTTTGTGTCATAGACCACGCCTTCTAAAAACTGTATTTGATTACGGGAGTTGCGCGTAGACCAAGGTGTAGGCCTCAAATGGTTCTATGGTTGAGCTCTGTTCATCAGTTGAATATTGTAGCACTTTCACCCAAAAAGTCCACTCAATTACGATAAAAATTCTTAATATTTTCTTGCATTTCAAAATACTTGAAAATTTCTAAAAATACCATCCACAAAGAGGGCTTAATGATCAAAGTCTATAAGCAAGGGGGAGTTTTCCAAATAGGCGACAAGCAAGGGATCTTTTCCTGTGTGAACGCCCATAACGGGGTTAATATAGCAAGTGGATATTTTGGGGGCGTAGTTTTTCCATTTTTCCTTCAAGTACAAGGCGAGAGAATGGTTGTTGCCATGGCCTAAAAAGATTAGGGCGTTGTCGCTTTGTTGCAACTTTTTTTCAAGGAAAGCAAGTCCCACTTGGGGAGCGAAAAACTCGGCAACCTTGCGGTAAAGATCTCCTAAAGGGAGATAAAGCAAGGGATATCCCCTTTTTTCTCGCTCTAATCCGTCGCATCTGCCACCCTTGAAAAAGTGATTTTCTCTATCCAAAAGGACGTAAAATCTAAGGTTGTTTTTTATTTGGTCGAGTATAGCGACAGTTTCATCAATGCTCTTTCCCTTTTTCAAAAGACGGGTTGCGTAATAGACTAAAACGCCCTGCCCCACCGTTGCCGTTTGAGTATCGTAATAAACCACCCTACCGTACTTACCGTCAAGATCGGCGCACACTTTTTGCATTTGACTTCCGCTTGCGCTAAGGCGCTGAGAAAAGGAAAGACATAGCAAGTCGCTTTCCTTTGCAAGAGGATAAATGACCGAATAAATTTCTTGATAAGTCATCGCCCTCGTAGCATAACTTTCCACTTTTGCAACCTCATCAAAAAATTTGCGCATATCAAGGTCGCTGTCAAGGTCGAAAATCCTATCCTCGCCCCCTAGGGACACCGATTGATTGATAACCACAAGATCGTCGTCTTTAAATTCACGGGGGATATCCGCCCCCAAGTCGCTTACAATCCTAAACATCTTGCACCTCGATTTTGATTTGGCAATTAAAAAGTTTGTGCGAGGCAAAATCCCTCGCCCTTTGAGGAGAAACCACAAGGGTAAGATTTTCCCTATTGTCAAAGGCGTTAGGCGCAATTTCAAGGGAACCGCTCCCCTTAAGCACCACCTTCGTCAAATGCTCGCAATGGGCAAAGGCCTCGGAATCAATCCTTAAAAGTGTTTCGGGCAACGTAACCTGCTTTAAGGATGCAGAGGCGAAAAAGGCGCGCTCGCCAATGGTCTCAACCCTTTCAAACACCACGTTTTCGATAAAGGAAGAATCTTGAAAAGCTCCCTTTTCGATTGTGGTAATCGCAGAAGGCACCACCACCTTTTTCACGTTTTTAGCAGGAGGATAGCGCAATAATATCTTGCCGTCCTTGACTAAACCCTCCTCAACAATGGTAAAAATATCATTGTTTTGTATGGTGATTTTTTTCAAATACGAACAACTTTGCAAGTTGGTAATATCATAATGTTTCAAGGAAGAGGGCAATTTAAGTTTTTTGATAGAGATATAGGAAATTGCATGAGCGCCGATTTTCTCAATACTGTCGGGCAAGGACAACTCTTCAATAGACATACAACCCCTCAAACAGTCCGCTTGCATTTCAAGAGGCTCGCCCTCCCATTCCAAAGCGGTAACGTTGATACAACGGCGGAAGGCCTTTGCGGGAATAACCTTCACCTTGTCGGAAAGTCGGATTATCTCCAAATTGGCGCAACCCTCGAAACAAGCCTCGCCCAAAGATGTAATTTGATCCCAATCAATACTTTTAAGTTTGGTACAACGATTGAAGGCAAAATCCCCAATTTCAACGGGGTTTGAAAGTTTGACGTCTTCAAGATTCAAGCAACCACCAAAAGCCTTGTCGCCAATTTTCCTACCCTCGAATTCAAGGGAAGTAACGGACAAATCGTTACTGAAAGCACCCTCTCCAATTTCTTGAATAGGACTTTTTGCCACCACCTTTCCGTCTAAAAATTTTCCGCCCACCAAAACGTGATCCTTAATCTCGGGCATTTTCACGGTATAGGTAAAAAAGGCCTCGCTGTCCTCGATATCCTTTTGACTACTGTGAGCGCAAAAAGCGATACGGTAAACCTTTTTCTTAAAATGGAAAGGCAACTGACAAGAAGTAGTAACAAACTGCTTGTCGTCCACCGCAATACGGTATTCCTCCGCGCCGTCGATGCTATTCCACCTAAAGCCCTTTTCGTCGTTGATAAAACGAGAAAGACCGTCCAAACGCCTACGGACAGGTTTTAGTTTTGACAGCTCCAAAACAAGAGCGTCATCCATATGGAAAGGCACGCTGATATAGTTAAAATGAGGACATAAAGTACCTATTTCATCGGGAAGCGAAGGTATTTTGTCGGTGGTAAAAAACTTTAAATGGGTAAGGTTGGGATTGCAAACGCAACAGTCGGTACCCAAAACCAAGGTAGAAGCAGGCACTTCAAGGGAATTAAAGGCGCAACCGCCAAAAGCGTAGTTTTCAATCCGCTGAGTATTGGGGGAAAGAATAAGGTTTTCAAGTTTTACGCACTGGGAAAAGGTAGCGTAGCCTATGCTTACAAAGGCCTTGCCAAAATCAATGCGCTTGAGATTAAAGCATTGATAAAAGGCGTAATCCCCAAGGGTAATCAAACTGTCGGGCAAATCTACCGAAGTCAGTTTTAAGCAAGACTTGAAACACTCGTTGCCGATATATTGAAGATTGTCGGAAAAAGTAATGCTCTTAAGGTTTACACAGCCCTCGAAAGCGTTGTCCAAAATTTCTAAAACGCTGTTTTCCATCTTAACGCTTTTCAAGGCCTTTTCATGGGCGAACGCATCAGGGCCGATGGCGATAATCTTCTTTCCCAAAATTCGGCTTGGAATAATCACGTTTGCCGCCTGTCCCCTATATGAAGTAATCATATAGCCGTCCTTATAAGGCTCGGTAAGGAAAGCCGAGCGATCAAGCACCGATTTATAAGCGGATTTCAAAAGTCCCGCGTTGTTGAAAACGTCAAGGATAAGAGGGAAATGCTCTGTGGATTCAATAGCCTTTTTTCTTGCGATAAAAATGTTATCGTCGGGAAAAGCGCGAGAATAGGTGGGAAGATAGTCGGAAGGGATCGCCCCCTCTTGCGCCCACCTACTTATGGACTTTCCACCGTGATGGATGGAAATAATACTAAAATTTGACTTTTCCGCGCTCATTTTCAAGGCAAACTTAAGTTCTTCAAAAACGGGGAAACTTTGCAAACTTGCCTTTGTTACGAAAAAGAAAACGCCGATACAGTTGGGGTGAGACATAGCCGATTCCGCCTTCTCCTTCCAATCCTGCCCGGGCACCATACCGTCGTCGTACCAAAAAGGAACTTCAAAACTGGCAAGGCGGGAAAAATCGTGGCAAGCCATAACGGCGTTACGATGGCAATAACTGATAAAATAGTATGGACCTTTATCCATATCAACGGCCTTAGGCCAGTTGTATTTTCCGCTTTTAATCATGGCGTTTTTCATAAGGTCTCAACTCCATAAAGATATTTTAAGGGCAACGCCCTAACCGATCTCTCACCGCCCAAAACCACACCGTAAGGGTGAGTGGCAAGCCATTTTTCCAAGTTTTCTTTCCGCAATCTACAACTTTTGCAGGAAGAGGCCAAATCCTCAACGTTTTTCAAGAAAACCTCAAAGGCGCACCAGTCGCCCACACAAGATAAGGCGGTATATCGACTTGCAAACCCAAAGGTTTTAACAAGACTAATTCTTGGATGCTTGCCAATGTTTTCAAACCTTTCGGGGTGGTCGGTCAACAAAACTATATGCTCCGCATAGGGAATAGAGGAAATTTTGTGAGCAAGTTCTTTTTCTCCCATTAAAGAGGAAAGTGAGAGATATTCGCACTCAACCTCGGGGAAAAGTTCTTCCCCTTCTTCCATATCAACCACAAAGGCGATTTTCGGCCTAACCTCGCTTTCAAGATACATATTGTCAATCTTTCTGTAGGTCAATTTTCCAAACTTTTCAACTTCCTCAAAAACAGCGAAGGGGTCGTTTGTATGAACGTGAAGTTTGAAAACTCCCTTGACTTGAGAGTAGTTTATACTATCACCGCAACCCTCCAAGTATTTTAATAATCCATCAAGTTCAACGTCTGGGAAAAGTTTACACAAAAGTTCTGTACAGTATTTGAAGGTAGCAAGATTTTTTTCCACCTCGTACTCATCGGGAGAAGGAAGAGGCGCTAGGGAAAGATCAAAGGCGTATTTAATGATATAATAAAGTCCTTTTGCTCCGGCGTCGAAATCCACCTCTTTGGTGTTTTCCAAAGCAAACAAAATTCTTTCTTCCAAGGTCTTTTGCGAAATATCCCAGTTGTTAAAACTTGCCAAAATGCGGATAAAGGAAAGCATCGTCCCCTCTTTAGGACGAAGGACTGAAGAATAGGCTCTTATTTTACCCAAAGTCAAAGCCTCGCAAACTTGCGCCTCCTCAAACAAACCGCCGTAACGGTTTACTACTTCGAAAAAGCCCGCCAAAATTTGCCCTAGGATAATACCCGAATTGCCGTGAGAGTGTAAGACAAAAAGTTCGGGCAACAAAAGAGGATTCCCCTCATAATCCGCCAAGGCGTTTTTAAGGGTATGATACATATTTTCCCCCGTGTCAAAGTCGCTGACGGGGAAATGGTTAGACTTGTTTACTTCCTCAACGTTTTGCGAAAAAAGTTGAGTAGCATTTTTTAAAAGAGCAATCAATTCCTCAACTCTAACCGCTTTCATAACCTCACCTTTTTCAAAACTTTTATTATATTATTATGACACTTTATCAAGACAAAAGCAAGAACACAAACCTTCATATCGATTTGTTCTCTCTTCTGTTTTTAATGTTTGGGCTTAGCCCATATTTGCGTTTGACTAGTCAAATGCGATGCTTGCACTTTTGTCAAGTTGCAAATTCTCCGCTAAGAACATCACGCATATTGCACGCTTTTTTTATTCTTCTCCCCTTTTCAACTTTTCCTTTAAAGCGTGCATATTTTTATCGTCGCCAAGTATTGCTTCGGGCTCGGCTTGATATAAATGGATTTTTCTCATATTTTCTCCTTATTTTCCATGTTCGGCTTAATAAACGTAATAATCCAAATCGTCCTCTGTATCGCTTTTATACAAAAACGCCACGATATCAGGAGCCAAGGACAAAATGGGATTTATATTGTTTTCGGTATCCGCATAAATATGTATAACCCTTTCAAGATAATAGGTAAGGTGATATTTTCTTTTTAGTTCAAGCAAAATCTTTTCCTTCTCAAAAAGGTCCTTCAAGGTTTCACGCACCATAACGTTTAAGTCCACGTTATACACCTCGTTTCTTCCCACTTCAAGCCAATCTTCCTCGCAAAAATCCTTCAAAACCTCAAAATCAAGACCAAGTTGTTGACAAAAGTCCTCAAGATCAAAACCCTTGTCAAATAAAACCTTAAAATAAGTAAAACAATAGTCCATAGTTCACTCCTTACAAAACTTCGATTACCTCAAATTCCTCAAACACCACGGGCATATCCTCGCAAAAGGTATATCCGATTTCACGCCCTTCCTCAAGGAAAAAGGCTCGGTGATTTTCTTGCCAAGACTCAAGATTTTCATCTTCTCCCTCAAGGACGGCAAGAGAAAAGGTAATTTCCTTAAAAGGGATAATCCTCACCCTCTTGTTTTCCACAACGCAAAGGGGCGTTTCGTCAAAAAGGGTAATAACGCTTTTCTCCCCCTCTTTAGGGATTTCTTCCCCTTCTATTTCATAGCCCCACAAACTGCTTGAAGTAGCCCTCTTTTTCCCTTCAAGAACAAGCTTTGCAAGAGAATTGGCCATCTTTTCATCAAGTCCAAAACTCCATTTTTTCAAGTTACTTATATCCATTTCCTATACCTCTTGATAAAAATCATTTGAATACCGCGACGATCACAACTAGAAACAAGGCTCTGGCGCGATAGATAGCTGAATTTAGCTGAATATTAAGCGATTGAGGAGAAAAACAGTTGGATACCGCTACGATCACAACTAGAAACAAGGCTCTGGCGCGATAGATAGCTGAATTTAGCTAAATATTGAGCGAT
>JAEDHM010000170.1 GCA_016296985.1 Clostridia bacterium | reverse complement strand
CGAGGAGGATCTTGCAAAATTAAACAAAATCTTTGATTTTGTTTACACCACCTTTGATTTGGCAGTTGGTAACCGTATTATCAATCAAATTAAGACAATCGTTCCCGTATTTATGGCTTGTGGCGGAAGCAAGGAAGACGCCTTGGATTTGATGCTTTCTCGCAAACTTTTCGCAAAACTTGAAGGCCGTTTTGAAGAGTACGTAAAGCCCGCTTTGAAAGACTGCGTAAACTTGTTGAACCGTGTTTACGGCAAGGGCGTTATGAAGCGTTGTGAAAAGGTTATAAACAAGATATCAAGATCCTTATAATATGAAAAGAACTGAGAGAAAATTCCTAAAACACTATATAAAAGCTTTCCGAGGCTTTGGTCGTAAACATAAGACGACCGAGGATTTTCTTGGCAACACAAAGGCCCTCACCGAGATAAGCGTACAAAAGCTTTCTCGCAATGAGGACAAGGCTTTTTTGATGGAAATCTCTCGTATTTTAAGGGTTATAATGTCCATCGTCGAGCATCCTCATCTTTCCACAAAGCGTGAGGAAATCGTGGCAAGAATCGAGCAGGTTAAACAACTTTCCAACGAAGAGTTTAGCAGGGCGATAAAGGAAAGCAGTTTTTGGAAGAAAAGAGGGATTGAAATGGTCCCCGAAAACGTCTATTCCTATCAAAACGTTGACGAGCTTCACATTTACGAAAACCGTTTTATCTGCCTTTTGCTCAACCTTTTAGAGGAAGAGGTAAGAGAATATTCAACCTTCTATCTTGCTCTTTTGCCCACCCTTGACGCGAGGGACAACCTCGCCAAAGCCGAAGAAGACGTAGGCGAGCTAATCGAATTGATAAACGGACTTGCAAAGCGCATTTCCATTATCAAAAACACAAGATTTTACAAAGAAATTTCAAAACTTCGTCCTATTGGACGAAACGTGCAACGCACAAACATTCTGATAAGGGACAACCTTTACAAGCAATGCTTTATCTTCTACCGCCGTTTTATGGCGACAAACGAGGAAAAAGTGCTTGCTCGGGATTTGTCCAATTATTACACGGCAATTATTTTGGAAACCATAGCGGAGAGAGGTTTTGTTCTTACTGAAAACAAAAATCTTGCAAGAACAAAAAAGTGGAATTTTAAATCCCCCGACTTTCGTATCGTCTTCCAAAAAATTGCGCCTACTCATTTCCAACTTGTGGTTGTCCACCTCAAAAGTAAAAGGGTTTGCAATCATTTGCTTATCCTTTCAACCTCTTTGAAAGGTGAAGAAATTCTTTTACCTGAAGGAGATTACGAAAGCGTAGATATCTTGTCCTTGTGGCGTGTTTGCAATTACGAGGACAGGGGGAATGCGCCCTACGTCTTGCCTTTGAAGGAAAAAGAACTTGTAGAAAGATGGTTTTTGGGCAAAACTGCAATTATTGAAGGAGATTATAAAATTTATTCCTCATTCTGTCCTATGTGTAAAAGCAGGGTTGCCGAAGACGATGGCGAAGTATGGTGCAAAACCTGCAACGGCAAGTATAGGTTTGTAGGCAAAAAGAAAGAATCACGAATTTGGTTTATAAGCAGGAGAGGATTATGAGCGAAGAAAACAAGACGGTGGAAAGAGAGGTTAGTATAAAGATAACCGATCTTCACAAATCCTACGGCAAAAAAGAGGTGTTGAAGGGGCTTAATCTTGAGGTTTACCCCGGCGAACTTTTCGGCTTTATCGGAAGAAACGGCATAGGTAAATCCACCACGATCGACTGCGTAATTGGTTCGAAAAAGTTTAATTCCGGCGAAATTATCGTTGGCGGTTACAATATTCTCACCAATCCTCTTGAAGCAAAAAAGACCTTTGGATACGTTGCCAGCGAGCCGGCATGTTACGACGTCATGCGCGGGTACGATTATTTAGAATTTGTTGCAAGTATCTACAAGATGAGCGAAGGTGATTTCCGTCGCAACTCCGAATTTTTGTGTAATCGCCTTGCCCTTGATAATAAGGAACTTTTCAATCGTATCGCCAATTATTCCCACGGTATGAAGCAAAAACTTTGCTTGGTAGCAAGTTTGATGCACAACCCCGATATTTGGATTTTGGACGAGCCTACCGTAGGTTTGGACATTATGGCGGTAGAAGAACTTAAAAGTATGATGCGTGAATACGCCGACCATGGCAAAACGGTATTCGTAACCTCTCACAATATCGAATTGGTAAGCCGTTTGTGCGACAGGGTTGCGATTATAAACAACGGAGAGGTAGTCGCCTTGTACGACTTGAATAAAGAGCCTAACCGCCGTTTACAACTCCCCAAGATTTTCGTAAACATTTACGGAGGCAAGTAATGCTTAATTTGTTACTAAAAGACTTCAAATTGATGTTTGGACAGG
>JAEDHM010000039.1 GCA_016296985.1 Clostridia bacterium | reverse complement strand
AAAGAACGTGAACGACTTGAAGCGGAAAGGCTTGCAAAAATACAAGAAGAAAAACTTGAAAGGGCAAGACAAGAGCAAGAAAGACGTCAAAGGGAAGAACGCGAGCGTAGGGAAAGAGAATTAAACGAACTACGCGCAATCGCAATGAAAGTTGGAATCAAGTCCGAACCTGCGCCACTTATGGCGGACGCTTTTCAACCTGCGCCCAAAATTGAAGAAGAACAATCTCAAGTTGTCGAGGCAAAGCCCGAGGTGGTTCCTGAAATAGAAATTCCTCAAGAAAAAGATGAATATAGCGAGGAATACGAAGAATTATCTTCGGCAGTAAAGGAAAAACTTAAACAAGACATTGCAGAGGTCGCAATGACCGAGGCGCAAACTTCGCAAGAAAAAGATTCCTTTAAAAACTTTATCGCAAAGGTCGTTATGTTGGCCGCCGGAATCGGCGCAGTGGTCGGTGGTATAATCGGTGGCATTATTGGTGGTATTATATCGGGGGTAATTGGTTGATATGTTAAACAAAAAAGAAGTTGCTTTGATGAAAGTAATATATCAAAAAACCACAAACAACAACGGTATGTGTTTGGTGCGCCCCGTTGATATCATGCAAGGCATTCCCTATGATATCGATTTCAAGAGGGAAGAACTTGAGCCTATGCTAAGCGGTTTAGCATACGACGAATATTTTGAAATTGTTGAAACCGACAAAAAGGGGGAATACTATTTTTGCATCACTCTCCTAAAGCGCGGTTTTGCATTTCAACGCACGCAAGAAATGTTACAGCGTTCAACCAGAAACAAGTGGATTACCAAAATTGCATTGGTATTGGTTGGCGCCGTATTGTCTTTGATCCTAACCTTGATATTCAAGGCCCTTGGCTGGAAATAGTATGGAGCATAAATTTAAGCTTGTAAGTGAATACAAACCTTGCGGAGATCAACCGCAAGCAATCGACCGTCTTGTTCAAGGTGTACAGGACGGTTTTCGTACACAAGTACTTTTGGGTGTTACGGGAAGTGGTAAAACTTTTACCATGGCAAACGTCATTGAAAAACTTCAGCGCCCCACCTTGGTTATTGCACACAACAAAACTTTAGCAGCTCAATTGTGCAACGAATTTCGCGAACTTTTTCCTCACAACAGGGTAGAATTTTTCGTTTCCTATTACGACTATTATCAACCCGAGGCTTACGTCCCACAAACTGACACTTATATTGAAAAAGATCTTGCCGTCAATGAAGAAATCGACAAGCTAAGGCACTCGGCAACCGCATCTTTATGCGAAAGACGTGATACCATTGTGGTTTCCTCAGTTTCATGTATCTATGGTCTAGGAGCCCCCGAAGAATATTTTCGGCACGTAGTCAACGTTAGGGAAAACGATGAAATTGATCGAGATAAATTAATTTCAAAACTAGTCAATATTCAATACGTCAGAAGCGACGTGGATTTTCAACGCGGTACTTTCCGCGTGAGAGGGGATATAGTTGATATTTTTCCTATAAGTTTTTCTGAAAGTGCCATAAGGATTGAATTTTTTGGCGATACAGTTGAAAGGATAAGCGAAATCAATATCGTCACTTCAAAAGCGATAAATCGTCTTACTCAAGTTAACGTTTTCCCCGCAAGTCACTACGTAATAGATAAGGAAGATACCGAAAAGACTTTAAACCGAATCAATGCGGATATGTTGATTGAAGAGGCCGAGTTTTTGAAAGAAAACAAATTTGTCGAGGCGCAACGACTTAGGGAAAGGGTATTGTACGACACCGAAATGATACGTGAGGTTGGATATTGTAGCGGTATTGAAAACTACAGTCGCTATTTTGACGGAAGGGCTCCCGGCACTCCTCCCTATACCTTAATGGACTTTTTCCCCGAAGATTTTATAGTTATGGTGGACGAAAGCCATATAACCTTGCCTCAAATCAGAGGTATGTTCAACGGCGACTTTGCAAGAAAAAGAAACTTGGTGGACTATGGTTTCCGTCTTAAAGCCGCTTACGACAACCGCCCCCTAAATTTTAGCGAATTTAACGAAAGGTTTACCCAAATGATTTGCGTTTCCGCAACGCCTGCGCCCTATGAAATGAGCGAGGCAGGGCAAGTGGTCGAACAACTTATCCGCCCTACCGGTCTTGTTGATCCGCCTATTCTTGTTCGCCCCGTTGACGGACAAGTTGACGATTTGATTGGTGAGTTGAACAATACTATAAAATCAGGTGGTCGCGCTCTTGTTACAACTCTTACAAAGAAAATGGCAGAAAGTTTAACCGAATATCTCAAAGAGCATGGATTTAAGGTGAACTATATGCACACCGATATAAAAACCCTTGAAAGGCTAGATTTGATTACTGGCTTGCGCAACGGTGATTTTGACGTTTTAGTTGGTATAAATCTCCTTCGAGAGGGACTTGACTTGCCCGAAGTAAAACTTGTGGCAATTTTAGATGCGGACAAAGAAGGTTTTTTGCGAAGCGATACCTCTCTTATTCAAACGGTGGGAAGGGCTGCAAGAAACAGTGAAAGCCGTGTAATAATGTATGCGGATACCATTACGGGAAGCATGGCAAGGGCAATAGAGGAAACAAACCGCCGCCGAGCCGTTCAAATGCAGTACAATAAAGAACACGGCATTGTACCCAAAACAATACAAAAGAAGATAGTAAACACCATAGAAATTACAAAGAAAGTTGATGAAAAGACGGAAAAACAACCAAAGGGATTAGACCTTACAAAGGAAATTGAAAGGCTAACCGGCATAATGAAGGTTGCAGCCGCCAATTTGGATTTTGAAACGGCAATAACCCTAAGGGATGAAATCGCACGACTTAAATCTTTAAGGAAGAAATAAAATGAAAGACAGCATATATATCAAAGGTGCCAGAGAGCACAATTTGAAAAACATAGACGTAGAAATACCGCGTAACAAACTCGTAGTATTTACCGGACTTTCGGGTAGCGGTAAATCATCTCTTGCTTTCGATACCCTTTTTGCAGAAGGACAAAGGAGATATATTGAAAGTTTGTCCGCATACGCTCGCCAATTTATCGGCCAAATGGACAAACCCGACGTAGATTATATCGAGGGACTTTCCCCGGCAATTTCTATCGATCAAAAGACAACGTCCAAAAACCCTCGTTCAACGGTGGGTACGGTAACGGAAATATACGACTATATCCGTTTGCTTTATGCACGTATTGGCGTACCGCATTGTCCCAAATGTAAAAGGGAAATCACCGAAACTACAGTAGATCAAATTTGCGACAGCATCTTGTCCCACGACGGAGCAAACGCTATTATCCTAGCACCCGTTGTAAGAGATAGAAAAGGAGAGTATCACAAACAAATCGAAGGGTATAAAAAACAAGGTTTTTTACGTATCCGTATCGACGGTATAAACTATACCATGGACGAAGAACTTCCCGTTTTGGACAAGCAGTTGAAACACAGTATAAGCGTTGTCGTCGACAGGTTGAAAATAAAAGATGGCATTCGCCGTCGCTTGACTGATAGTTTGGAAATCGCTCTAAAACTTGCCGAAGGTCAAGTGTCCGTTGAACTAAACGGTGAAGAATATAGATATAACACCCAATATACCTGTCCTGATTGCGAAATTAGTTTGCCCGAACTTTCTCCTCGTTTATTCAGTTTTAACAGTCCCTACGGCGCTTGCCCTAAATGTAACGGATTGGGGTTCAGCGAAGAGGTTGACGTTGACAAGGTTATTCCCGATTGGACAAAAAGTTTGTCTGAAAATCCTATAAATTCAAAAGGCCTTGCCTTTGATACTAAAATGGTAGGCGCACAGTTTAAGTCTTTAGCCAAACACTATGGTTTTTCCTTAAAAACGCCTTTGAAAGATTTACCCAAAAAAGTCATTGACGTTTTGCTTTACGGCTCTGGTGAAAAACTTGAAATGGACTATGACGGTTATGGTTTTAAAGGCACTATGACAAGCCGTTTCGGTGGCGTAATCAATATGATAAGGCGTCGCTATGAAAGTACCGAATCCGAGTTGATGAAAAGGGAATATCAGGCATTGATGAAAGAACTTCCATGTGATTTATGTCATCAAAAAAGACTTAATCCCAACGCTTTGTCCGTAACCGTCGGCGGAAAGAATATATACGAAATATCCCAATTTTCAATAGGGGATTTATTGCTCTTCTTCGACTCTCTCAAGCTAAGCGAAAGGGAAGAAATAATCGCAAATCAAATTCTCAAGGAAATTCGTTCTCGCTTAAATTTCTTGCTTAACGTGGGGCTAAACTATTTAACGTTATTCCGTCCGTCAGGCTCGTTGTCAGGCGGTGAATCTCAAAGAATCAGACTGGCAACACAAATCGGAAGTGGACTTGTTGGCGTGCTGTATATTTTGGACGAGCCTAGTATTGGATTGCATCAAAGGGATAACGGAAGACTTATTTCTACCTTGCTAAGGTTGCGTGACTTAGGCAATACGCTTATCGTGGTAGAGCACGACGAAGAAACAATGCGTAGCGCCGATTATATAGTAGATATCGGTCCGGGCGCAGGCGTTTTAGGTGGCGACCTTGTGGCGTGCGGAAGCGTTGAGGATATATGTCGCGAGCCTCGCTCTATAACGGGGCGCTATCTAAGTGGTGAAAAGTATATTGCAATTCCCAAAGTTCGTAGAAAATGCGACAAGGGCTTTTTGACTGTAAAGGGCGCTTGTCAAAACAACTTGAAGAATATCAACGTTGATTTCCCAATTGGTGTTTTGACCGCCGTAACCGGTGTTTCGGGAAGCGGTAAAAGCAGTTTGATAAACGGAGTTTTATATCCATATTTATTGCAACAACTAAACGGTTCAAGATCGCAAATCCAAGGAAAGTGCAAAGAGATTGTTGGGGTTGAAAACTTTGATAAAGTTATCAGTATTGATCAAAGCCCAATAGGAAGAACGCCTCGAAGCAATCCTGCAACTTATACCGAATGTTTTACCGACATAAGAAATTTGTTTGCAAAATGTCCTGATGCAATTGAAAGAGGATACAGTTCGGGAAGATTTAGCTTCAACATTCCCGGCGGTCGTTGCGAGCATTGTAAGGGTGACGGTATAATTAAGATTGAAATGAACTTTTTGTCCGACGTTTACGTTCCTTGCGAGGTTTGTAAAGGACACCGTTATAATCACGAAACGCTTGAGGTAAGGTACAAGGGCAAAAACATTTTCGACGTACTTGATATGACGGTCGAAGAGGCTTGCGAATTTTTCCGCAACATACCCAGGATTTACAACAAAATTAAAACTTTGTACGACGTGGGTTTGGGATATATCAAACTCGGCCAACCTGCAACAACCTTGTCAGGGGGCGAGGCTCAACGTGTAAAACTTGCTACCGAGTTATCAAAGCGAAGTACAGGTAAAACTATATATATCCTTGACGAGCCTACTACGGGTTTGCATACCGCTGACGTGGAAAAACTGTTGTCAATTTTAAATAGACTTGTAGAAAACGGGAATACGGTTATTGTAATCGAACATAATCTTGACGTTATCAAAATGGCTGATTATATCATCGATATGGGGCCCGAGGGCGGTGATGCAGGCGGTAGAGTTATTGCAAAAGGAACGCCTGAGGAAGTTGCAAATACGCAAGGTAGCGCAACGGGTGAATACTTGAAAATTGAAATAGAAAAAGATAAAAAAAGGATTTCATAATCCTTTTTTTACATTATGGTATCCCAATCTAAATATAAGGTGTTGACTGTGTTTTCACACAATTCAATTATTATGGCAACGGTAGCTACCGCCGACTTTTGATCATCGATTGCAAGGTAGCCTTCAAGCTCGGACAATCTCAAAGTCATTTCTTTGGTTTCGTTGTGTGATACCAAGGTTTCAAGCAAGGCTTTTTTCTCATTCCACCATTCTTTTGCCGAAACAACTGCGGTATAACTTTCAGCATCTTCCCTTTCAATCATATTCCTAACTTCGCTCATTCTATCCTTCATGGTGTTAAAAGTGTGATTTAAATAAAAAAGTTCTCCTATTCCAAGCCCTAAAATAAGCAGGAGAATTATCAGAGCAAAAATTCCTTTTTTCATTGATTATCTCCAATCGCCGTTATTATGGCGCTTCCTTTCATGGGTTGCAAATATACGTCCTTTTTTTTGTTTACGGTAAGAAGTAAAACGTCTTTCAATTTTAAATCGTTTTCAGAAAGAAGGGTGTTGATGCTATCTTCTTCCACTCCGGACAATTCTAAATTGGTATATTCTATAACGCCTTCGCAAATCACGGAATAGGGCATTTCCGCTTCTTCTACTTCAAGATTTTGTACCGCAGGGGTAAGAGGGCTTGCCGAGGCTTTGGGCAATACAGACAAATTTCCATTTGTTTCTAAGATGGCGTAAGATATCTCTTCGGGGTAAAAATAACCTGCCGCGCGTAAAGCGTGCAAAAGGTCGTTTACGTTCATGTCAAGTTTATCTAAAACCCTTTTGTCTATTCCGTCGGGAGTCATTACCACAACGGGTTTGCCGTTTAGAAATCGGTTAAATTTAAGGTTTTTGCTTGCCAATTTTGTAATAAACAAGTGCAAAATAAACATTACGAATATAGGAATTATTCCATACATCAAAGGAATCTGTATTTCCGACATGGGGATACATGCAAGTTCGGCAAGAATCAACGTAATTGCAAATTCAAAGGGTTGCAATTCGGATAATTGCCTTTTTCCCATAAGGCGCATTATAAGAAGTAAAAGTAAATAAATGATAACTGATCTAAAAAATATTGTAAGCATAATGCTAATATGCGCAAAAAATAATCTTCTATTCAAGGATACCGCCCCCAAATATCCCCCTCTTGACATAATTAACATTACAATGTTAAAATAACAAAAAGTAGGTTGTTGGAGGCAATATGAAAAAACTTTGGATTTTGATGATTTTGATTCTTGCGGTAACCCTTGTTTTGTCCGCTTGCGCAAAGGAAGAAGAAGTTACCGTTGTATCCATCTCTCTTAGCAAGGATTCGCTTTCTTCAACTTATTACGTAGGAGATAAACTTGACCTTGAAGAAACCACTATCATAGTAAAATACAGCGACGGCAGTCAGCGTTTAGTCCTTGTAAACGAGTCTATGATAAGCGGTTTTTCCACTGTAACCGAAGGTGTAGGCACAATGACTATTGCCTATCAAGGCGTTGCAACCTCTTTTAGGTATAACGTTATCAACGATCAAGACGTTATTACCATTACCGAGGTACAAACAAGCGGTATTCCCACCGAATACGTAAAGGGGGACGTTTTCCCTAACGTATCCGATTTTTCAATGACGGTTACTTTTTCCAACACCCGTACCGAGTTTATTCGTGGTGAATATTTGACAATTGACGGTTTTTCCACAGCAAAAGCAGGCGAATACACCATGCGAGTCAGCGGAGAAACAACCTACGGCACAGCTGTTGCCGAAATCAAATACGTGGTAGGTGAGCACAAGCCTGCAACTTCCTTTGAGGTAGAAAATTTCCCTGAAAGAATAATCCAAGGTGATAAAACTACAGATTTGTTTGCAACTACCGTGATTATCCCTACCTACGAGGACGGTACCGTTGGCGATGCAATTTCTCTTCTCGATACAAGCGTAAAAATCAATTACGGCGCAAATCAAACCTTGCGTGATAAAGCGTTTACCGTTGTTGGCGATTTTACCTTGACAATCACTTTTAGCGGAGCAAAAAAGGAAATTCCCTATACGGTGTTACAAAAGTACAACGACTACAACGTAACCTTCAATCCTAATATCCCCGGCGTTTCTTCAACTACTGAAAAAACCGACAACGGAAAAATTGAGGATTTATATTCAAATTTCTTTGTTAGAAAGGGCTACTTTATCAAGTATTGGTACGTAACTGACAAAGACAACAAGCAAGTTCGTTGGAATTTTGAAGAAGACGTTTTCACTCAAGATACTACCTTAACTGCTTTTTGGGAGAAAATTTCCTATTCTATCACCTACGTTGACGTAAGCGACGACAGTTTGAATAAAAAGAACAACGCCACCTACGACGTCGAATCTCAAATTATTCTCAATACCGAATACAAAACGGGATACACCTTTGCAGGTTTTTACAAAAACTCAATGGAAGAGGGTAATCTTTTAGGTACCGATGGCATAACTCTTCAAGCAGGAACGGTTGGGGATATGGTTTTGGTAGCAAAATGGATACCCGTTGCCTATTCAATTTCCTACAACTACGATTATACCAATCCCACAACTTGTGAAAATCCCACCACTTATACCGTAGTAACCGCCGGCGTGCAATTTGCAAACCCCGAAAGACTAGGTTATACCTTCGAAGGATGGCAGGTAGAAAGTTGCGACAGTGATTTTTGGAGGGTAGGCGACGTATATAAAGGCATTGATTTAGGTAAAGCAGGTAACGTAAAATTTAAAGCGGTTTGGAAGGTTATTGAATACAAGATAAACTACGTTATGCCCACAGGGGCTGCAATCCCCAGTTTAAAGAGTTATAAAATCAGCGATAAGGATTTGTATCTTGACGACGGAGTGCAAGGCAACAGATTTTTCCGCGGATGGTTCTTGACCGAAGATTTTTCTCAAGAATTTTACAAGGAAAAGGGAAGCTACGTTATCAAATCGGGAAGTCATGGTGACATAACTTTATATCCTAAGTTTGTAAAAAAATACGTATTTAATTTCCTTTTTGAAGATGCAATTCCTGTTTGGGGGAAACAAACTGATTCAACGGTTGTAATTGAAAATAACAATCAAATTGCCTTTGGTGAAGATTCTGAAACAGTAATTTTACCCGAAGTGGAAAGAATATATTCTCAATTTACCAATTGGCAATATATGGGCGTTGATTTTGCGCAACAAATTAAGGTTGCCGAATTTTTAAGCGTACCTCGTGACGGTTATCATTTTGTTCTTTCTCCCCTTTGGAATAATGATAAATATACCTTAACCTACAATTACGGTTATCAAGTTTACAACGACAAGAGTGGAGAATACGAAGATAAAGTCGAAACAAGTGAATTTGACTTTTATCAAACGGTAGATTTACCTTCAAAGGTTTTACGTACTGGATATACCTTCAAGGGTTGGGTGAATGATGCAACGGGAGAAACTTTATCTTCAATACGAGAAAAAACAGTTCATACCAATTTATTCCTTACCGCAAATTGGGAAATTGTTGAATACTCTATAACAAAGGATTACGTCCGCGCCGACTATATTCCCGACGAACTTATCCCCAATACAACAAGTTACACCGTTGAAAGCGGAGTTGTTTTGGACAATCCCACTTGCGACACTCACGACTTTTTAGGTTGGTATCTTGCAAGTGATATTGACGGCGAGGCTGTTAGCGAAATTGAAAAGGGTAGCACAGGGGAGGTAAACTTGGTTGCAAAGTGGTCAATAAAGGTCTTCAAAATCAATTACGCCAACGTATCACCGGAAGAACTACACCTAAAAACTATTTACGAATTCCAATGTGGAACTACAACGAAAATCAACTTATATGGCGCAACAAGAGATGGCTATAAATTTGAAGATTGGTATTCTGACGAGGCTTTGAAACAAAGGGTAACCTATCTTGACGTTTCTGCACTTCGCGAGGACGTAACCGTTTATGCAAAATGGTCTTTGCTAAGCTATACAATCACTTACAACAACGCATCGGGCGCAACAAATCACAATCCTAAAAATTACACCATAGATGACGAGGTCGTGCTACAACCTGCAGTCAAAAACGGATACGACTTTTTAGGGTGGTTTAGCAAAAACGGCTCAAGCACTGGTGATTGGGGAGAAGAAGTGACTCAAATTTCAAAGGGCTCTACCGGAAACGTAATAGTATACGCTCAATTGGTGGCAGGCAGTTATGACCTTGTATATCACTTGGGTTATGGTGATCCTGAAATCACCGAAACAGTTCAATTTACCTTGGCGCAAGCAGTTGTCCCTTACAAGCCGACTAGAGATCATTATAAGTTTATCGGTTGGTATATTGATGAAAATCTTTCCACTTTGGCTCCTGCCAAAATCGGTGGTTCGGGATATGCGTGCAAGGACGAGAATTTGTATGCCGCTTGGGACTACGTAACTTATACCATTGATTTTTATCCCGTACTCAACGGCAGTCTATCTCAAACCGCTGAAAAAATCACCTTTAACATAGGTGATTTTACCGAGGACGCTTATTTTTTAGGGGATAGACCTAAACTCGGCTATACCTTCGACGGTTGGTTTGAAGACGAAGCTTTGACAAAACCCATAACTGAAATCCTCCTTGCAGAAAACTGCACCTTGTACGGCAAATATACACCTATCAAATATAGGGTAATTTATAACCTTGACGAGGGAACGAATCATAGCGAAAATCCTGAAACGATTACAGTTTCCGAAGTGGTAACTTTGAAAGATGCAAGCAAAGAAGGCTTTGATTTTGGCGGTTGGTATCTTGACAAAGATTACAACGAGCAAATAACCGTTTTATCAAACCAAAGCGAGCAAGTTGAACTTTTTGCAAGATATTACAAGATTTATAACGTAAGCTATGATTATGGTTACGGACAAGAGGTCGCAACAAACGTGGTGAGATACAACGAAACGCAAACAGTTGCTTTGGCTTCTCCCAAAAACGTAACGACGGGCTATACCTTTTGGCATTGGGTTGAAATTGTCGACGAAAAGGTTGAGGTTGTGACCGAGTGTGTAAAAAAGGATTATCAATTGAAGGCGTTGTACTACAACAGCAAAACGGCAGGTTTTGACTTTATCATTGAAAACGGTAAGGCTACGGTTTCTTCCTATACTGGTTCAACGACGGTTTCCATACCTTCGCTTTTAGGAGAGTATCCGATTACCTCTTTAGCAGATTCTCTTTTTGCAAATACTTCAGTTGCAACAGTAACAATTCCCGAGGGAATTACTACCATTGGGGCAAACGTATTTGCATCCACCAAAATAAAGACCATAACCATTCCCGACACCGTTGAAAATATGGGACATTCGGCTTTCAAGGGAGCTACTTTATTGGCTACCGTAAACCTTTCACAAAACGATGCTTTGAGTAAAATCCCCGATAACTGCTTTAACGGTTGTACTGCATTGAAGACGATAACAATTCCCGATAACTATCTTACGATTGGTATGTCCTCATTCAGTGGAAGCGGACTTACCGAAATATCTTTCCAACCTACCATTGTATCCGTCAATAACAACGCTTTTGTAAACTGCACAAGTTTAAAAACCGTCACCTTCCAAAAGG
>JAEDHM010000169.1 GCA_016296985.1 Clostridia bacterium | reverse complement strand
GTTAAAGATGCAAAAGCAAGAGAGAAGGCTCTTTATGAAGTACAAGAAGTTTTTAAAAATACAGGCTTTGATATAAAAGGCATTACTGAGATTCCTCAAAAGTTTAAAAACAAGAACGTGGAATATTTAATGTATATTATCAAGAAATTTGCATAATTTGTGCAAGTTTATGCAAAAATACTTGTTTTTTTACATAAACAGTTGTATACTATCCCTATGAAATGCGGATTTTATGTAAAAAAAGCAGATATGCATTGTATGGAATGCGCGGAAAAGTTCTTTTCCTTCTTTTCTCAACGAAAAGTTTGCTGTTATTACGTTGAAAATTCGGTGTCGGATGATACCGATTTTTTGTTGGTTTTTGGCGGCGACGGGACAATGCTTAGGGCTTGCTCTTTGATTATGGGGAAAAAGGTGCCTATTTTAGGTATCAATTTTGGTCGTTTGGGCTTTTTGACCGAGCTTACATCTGAAGCAAACCCCGAGGTTGTATTTCAACGTTTGTCCTCAGGTGATTATAATTTAGAAAATCGCTCTACCATAAAAATCAATTATAACACCGCATTTTACACTGCGTTAAACGACGTAGTAATTTCTCGAAGCGACAACATAAACGTTGTCAAGGTTTTGGTTTCAAACGGAAAAGATACCATTCAAAATTTTTATGGCGACGGTATTATTTTTTCTACCCCTACCGGCTCAACCGCCTATACGCTTTCTGCCGGGGGACCGATTATTTCTCCAAACCTTGAAGCGGTTGCCATTACTCCAATTTGTCCTCACACAACAAGCAGGTATTCGATTTTAGTACCTACCGACGTAAAACTTTTTGTAACCGTTGAAGTAAGAGGAAAGGGCAACGTTGCCGTTGACGGAAAAAATCTTACGCCTTTTGAAACAAAAATGGATTTTGAAATTTCTAAAGGCGACGGTTGTTTGTCCTTTGTAAAAATGGACGGACAATCATTCTATTCTAAACTAGTAAAAAAACTATCCTGCCAAGGATAGGGGAGGCATCATGGGACGCACGGCAAGACAAATAAAGTTACTTGAAATTATCAAGTCAGTTGAAATTTACAAACAAGACGAATTGGCTATTTTGTTGCGTGAGGCAGGTTTTAAGGCAACGCAAGCAACAATCAGTCGTGATATAAAAGAACTTGGACTTATCAAGGTTTCTACAGGCACCGGCTATCGCTACGTGGTGGCTGAAAGTAAAGAAGATAAGATTGCAAACAAAAGATTCAACCTTTTTAAAGACTCGGTTATTTCAGTTAAAACCTCGCAAAATATCGTAGTGATCAAAACTTTAGAGGGAAGCGCAAACACCGCAGCCGCACTGCTTGACTCTTTGAGTATTGACGAAATTTTAGGAACTGTTGCAGGTGATGACACTATATTGATCGTTGTTGACAAAATTGAAAACGCTGATTACGTTGCTTCAAGATTAAAGGACTTACTGTAAAATGTTACAATCTCTTTTTATAAACAACATTGCGCTTATAACCCATTGCAAACTTGAACTCGGCGAAGGGCTTAATATTTTGACCGGTGAAACAGGCGCCGGTAAGTCTATTATTATTGATTCGCTGAACTTTGTTTTGGGCGCAAAAGCGGATAAGTCATTGATTCGTTACGGTGAAGACAAAGCAGTGGTAGAAGCTGTTTTCTACACTGAAAATCCTTCGGTTTTTGCCAATATGGAAGAAATCGGCCTTGAGGTTGACAATACCATTATTATTCGTCGAACAATGAGCGAACACCGAAATGAAATTCGTATCAACGGACAAGTGGTAACTCTTTCGATGCTTAAAAAATTCACCGCAGATTTAGTGGATATTTTAGGACAGCACGAACATCATTCTTTACTTAAAAACTCTACTCATCTTGACCTTTTAGATAAATATGGTGAAGAAAAGGTTGCAAAACAAAAAGAGGAGTTGTCATCTCTAGTCAAAGAATATAGACGTTTGCAAAAGGCCTTGTCCTCTTATGGCGACGAAAGAGAAAGGGCAAGAAAAATTGATTCACTTTCCTATGTGGTAGCAGAAATTCAAAAGGCTAATCTTCAAGAAGGCGAAGAAGAAGAACTTTTGGCTCAGCGTGAAAAATTTAGAAATGCCGAAAAGATAGTAACGGGTGCAAGCAACGCTTATTCAATGCTTGACGGTGAAGATATTTCAGTATTGTCTATCATAAGTGATGCTTTGTCGTCTTTAAATTCAGTTTCATCCTATGATAGCACTCTTGAGGAATTAAGGGATAGAATAGAAAGTTCGAAAATTGAACTTAAAGATATTGCTGACACCTTATCTTCCTATTGCGAATCCTTTGATTTTGACGGTCGTACCGCAAGCCGTGTTGAAAACCGTGTTGATCTTATAAGAACTTTAAAGAGAAAATACGGAAATTCCAT
>JAEDHM010000168.1 GCA_016296985.1 Clostridia bacterium | reverse complement strand
CGTTTAACGCCCAGTCGTCGTAGTCAGGCGCCCTGCCGTCGTGTGGAAGACCGTTGGAAAGTTTGTCCCCAATCCCCATAAGAAAAACGGTGCCGTGTTCTTTCACGAAAGCGTTTTCCCTTTCTTTTGCAGAAAGGTGGGGATATAAATCCAAAAGTTCTTGCGAAGTGATATAGGTAACTTCTCTTTTTATCTTATTTTTTAGAACGGGGTAAATTTGGTGAACTTTATCGTTTACGTCGGCGATAACCGAAACGATTACGTCAACGGTTTTCTTTAAAAATTCAACTGTTCTTTCCTCTTCGGAAATAACCTTTTCCCAGTCCCATTGGTCAACGTAAACCGAGTGGATATTGTCAAGCTCTTCATCCCTACGAATAGCGTTCATATTGGTATAAATGCCTTCGCCGTGGTGATAGCCATAGTTTTTCAATGACAACCTTTTCCACTTTGCCAAACTGTGAACAACCTGCACGTGGGCGTCCTTGATTGCAAGCATATCAAAGGATACCGGCCTTTCCTTTCCGCTTAGATCGTCGTTCAAACCTTCGTCAGCGCGGACGAATAAGGGAGCGCTTGCCCTTTCAAGATTAAGTTTTTCCCTAAGCTCGGCCTCAAAAAGTTCGCGCACCAATTTGATGGCGTTTTCAGTTTCGCGAATATTCAAAGGACTTTTATAGCCTTGGGGAAACAACAAATCCATTATCTCAAATTTCCTACTGTACGGGGATAGAGGATGACGTCACGGATATTGCTCATACCTGTGATATACATAACGATTCTTTCCAAGCCCAAACCGAAACCGCCGTGAGGAGCGGTGCCGTATTTACGCAATGCTAAATAGTCTTGGTATGCGTCAATGCTCATACCCTTGTCTTCCATTGCCTTCAACAATTTGTCCATATTGGCTTCTCTTTCGCTTCCGCCAATAATCTCGCCTACGCCGGGAACCAAAAGGTCGGTTGCAGCAACGGTTTTTCCGTCGGCGTTTTGTTTCATATAGAAAGACTTGATTGCCTTGGGATAGTTGGTAACGAATACAGGCTTTTTGAAAACTTGCTCGGTAATATATCTTTCGTGTTCGGTTTGCAAGTCGCAACCCCATTCAACGGGATATTTGAAATCAACGTCGGCAGACTTCAAAATTTCAATAGCCCTTGTGTATTCCAAGACCTCAAACTTGCTTTCCGCAACGTTTTTAAGCTTCTCCTTCAAGCCCTTTTCAAAGAAACGCTCGAAAAAGTCCAATTCGGTAGGACACTTTTCAAAAACTGTGTTGACGATATATTTTACCATATCCTCAGCAAGTTCGATAACGTCGGGAAGCTCGGCAAAAGCAACCTCGGGTTCGACGTGCCAAAACTCGGCAAGGTGGCGAGGAGTGTTGCTGTTTTCGGCGCGGAAGGTGGGACCGAAGGTGTAAATCTTACCCATTGCCATTGCGGCAACTTCGCCTTCCAACTGACCGGAAACGGAAAGACCTGCCTTTTTGCCGAAAAAGTCGTTTGCATAGTATTCTTCTTCGCTGTGATAAGGATGATCGTAACCGTTGGTGGTAACTCTGAACATTTCGCCTGCGCCTTCGCAGTCGCTACCTGTAATTAAAGGTGTGTTGATATAGACGAAATTTCTGCTTTGGAAGAAATTGTGTATAGCGGAAGAAACCACCGAGCGAACACGGAAAACTGCGTTGAAGGTGTTGGTACGAAGTCTTAATTCGGGCAAAGTACGCAAAAATTCGAGGGTACTTTTTTTCTTTTGCAAGGGATAGTCCCCGGGGCAATCGCCCAAAAGAGTGATTTGGGTAGCGTTGATTTCAACGCTTCCGGTATTTACTGCGGCAGGAACAAGGATTCCTTCAACCTTAACCGAGCAACCGCTTTTTAAATTTGCAACGTTGATTTCGCTTGCTTTGTCGATAACAACTTGAAGATGCTTTAAGGAAGTACCGTCGTTGATTTCCAAAAAAGCCATATTTTTGCTGTCGCGAGCGGTACGAATCCAACCGCAAACTGTAACCGTGGTGTTGATTAAAGAAGAATTTTTGAAAATTTCCGCAATATCAATATGTTTCATAAACCTACCTCTTTTGCTATATAAAGTTTTATCATTATACCACTGTTGTAATATAAGTGCAATTATTTTCTAAATTTTACCCTAAACTACCCGCAAAAATTGATGCTTTTTTACAAATAAACCCCAATTATCCCCCTTTTTCCTTACCTATAAAAAAATCTCCCCACTCTTTAGCGTGTTATCCTTAACGGAGAACACGCAGCGATATAAATCCCTTGCGGGATTTGCGATATTCCCTCTTGGGCGTGATGGGATTTATATCATATCGCTTTGGAGCGAAGCGACAATATATCCCACGAGCAAAGCGAACATATCGCCATGCAGAAAAAAGAGATAACGTTTCGGCTACTAACCG
>JAEDHM010000167.1 GCA_016296985.1 Clostridia bacterium | reverse complement strand
AAAAGAGATAACATTTCGGCGAATAACCGATTTGTTATCTCTTTCTGCTTGTAATTTTGATTATTCTAAGTGATCGTCGATCAATTCAAATCCCCTGGCAAGCAAAAGCTGATCAACTTCGTGAGGCGCGGATACTCTAAGCACAACGCAGGCCTTTCCCTTTTGCGGTATAAGAAAGGCGTAAAGGTATTCGATATTAATTTTTTCCTCGGAAAGATACGTCAAAACGTCGGTCAATCCGCCGGGAGTGTCGGGCATAACAACGCCTACTACGGTATCGTCGCTTACAAGACAGTTGTTTTCAAGTAAAACGGATTTTGCCTTGTCGTGGTCGCCGGGGATAAAGTGAATAATCCCAAAATTTTGGGTGTCCGCAACGGCAAGAGCGCGAATATCCACCTTTGCATCTCTAAGTAATTGGGTGATTTTTACCATCGAGCCGGGTTGGTTACTTACGAAAACGGATAATTGTTTTACTGCCATAATTTCCTCCTTAATGCAACTTTCTCTTGTCCACAACGCGGACTGCCTTGCCTTCGCTTCTTGCGATTGTTTTAGGCGCAACCAAACGGACGGTGGGCTTTATACCAAGCATAGCTGTAAGCGCGCCAACCAATTCCTTTTCCTTTTTCGCCACGTCCTTGATGGTATCGGAGAAGTGCTCGATAGGCAACTCAACGAAAATTTCTAAGGTATCGCTGTTGTTTACACGGTCAACCTCAATGAGGTAGTTTGAAGTATAGCCTTCTTTAATCAATACCGTTTCAATTTGAGAGGGGAATACGTTTACGCCACGGATAATCAACATATCGTCGCTTCGTCCCATGGGCTTACACATCTTTATAAGCGTTCTTCCGCAAGAACATTTTTTCCTTGAAAGCACGCAAATATCCCTTGTACGGTATCTAAGCAAGGGGAAAGCCTTTTTTGTGATTGCGGTAAACACAAGCTCACCCTTTTCGCCGATAGGTAAAACTTCGCCGGTGTCGGGATTGATAATTTCGGGGATAAAGTGATCTTCGTTGACGTGCATACCCGTCTGCTCTTGACACTCAAACGCCACTCCGGGACCGCTCGTTTCCGTCAAACCATAGATGTCATAGGCCTTAATTCCCAAGGTTTTTTCTATATCCCTGCGCATTTCTTCAGTCCAAGGTTCTGCCCCGAAAATGCCTATTTTAAGGGAGTTTTTATCACCGTCAATGCCTTTTTCTTTCATTGCCTCGCCCAAATAAGCGGCGTAGGAAGGGGTACAGCATAAAATGGTTGAGCCCAAGTCTTGCATAAACTGAATTTGTCTTTCGGTATTTCCCGAAGAAAGGGGGAGGGTAAGACAACCAACTTTGTGAGAGCCACCGTTTAGGCCTGCGCCACCGGTAAACAAACCAAAACCATAACTTACCTGACAAATATCATCCTTCCTGCCACCTGCGGCGATAATAGCCCTTGCGCAACAGTCCTCCCACAAGTTGATATCCTCTTGGGTATAAAAAGCAATAACCCTTTTTCCCGTTGTGCCCGAGGTTGCGTGAATTCTTACGCACTCGCTGAGGGGAACGCCCAAAAGTCCAAAGGGATAGGCTTCGCGCAAATCCGCTTTTGACAAAAAGGGAAGTTTGTAAAGGTCGTCAACGCTTTTTATATCATCGGGCGTAACGCCTTTTTCAATCATTTTGTTGCGATAGTAGGGAACGTTTTCATAAACGTGCTTGACCTGTTCGACCAAGCGTTGAGATTGCAGTTCTCTAAGAGATTTTTCGTCTAATCTTTCTTCCTTCTGGTACATATCTTCTCCTTACGCTTGTCGGCGGTGGCAAAAGCAATCGTCGAGAGATTTATGGAAAATATTATAAAAACAACCACGCCTCTTTGTCAATACGGTATGAAAAATGCAATAAAAAAGAGCAAAAAAATTTGCTCCAATTATCAATTTTGACAAAACGCGCTACTTTATTAAATCCTTTACTACCTCTCCGCCAATAATCAAACCCATAACGGATGGGGTAAAAGCGTTGCTTGAAGGAGTTTGTCTTTTGCCGTCGAAAACTTGAAAGATGGGTGTTTTTGGCGTTTCCTTTGAAAAAACCACTTTAAGTTTTTCTACACCGCGCTTTTTCAATTCCCTACGCATAACCCTTGCAAGGGGGCAAACGTCGGTTTTATAGATGTCGGACACCAAAAAATCTTGGGGATTTTCCTTGTTTCCTGCCCCTAAAGCGGAAATAAGAGGTACCTTTTCTTTATACGCTCTTTCTGCGATTTCAAGCTTTACGCTTACCTCGTCAATGGCGTCGATTATATAGTCGTAGGAAGAAAAATCAAAGTCGGCAAGGTTATCGAATGATGCGAAAAAGGGCTTTTCCTCAATCTTTGCCGAGGGATTTATATCCAAAGCACGCTCTTTTGCAAGGGTGGTCTTTTTTCTTCCAATGGAAGAAATAGTAGCGTAAAGTTGGCG
>JAEDHM010000166.1 GCA_016296985.1 Clostridia bacterium | reverse complement strand
CATTATTGCCTTTTCAATAACTTAACTGTGGCTTTAGCATCCAAAGTTAGGTCTGATAATTCGCATCCGGCCCTTAACTGCATATAGGCTTCCATAGCTATCATTGCGGCGTTGTCGGTACAAAAAACTTTGGAAGGGAAAAAGGCCTTGATTCCTGCCTTTTGGCACTTGTTGTTCATAATCTCTCTAAGTCTTCCGTTTGCGCCTACGCCACCTGCAACGGCGATTTGTTTTATACCCCTTTCTTCGCAAAGGGCAATCGCCTTTTCAACCAAGGGAGTAAGGGCTGAGTCTTGGAAAGAGGCAGCGAGATCCGCTTTTGAATACTCTTCCCCTTTTTGCTCTTTATTATGAACGTAGTTGATTACAAAGGTTTTAAGACCGCTGTAAGAAAAGTCGTATTTTCCGGGAGTTTTCACTTTAGGCATAGCAATATTACTCTTGCCTTCCCTTGCAAGTTTTTCAATTTCGGGACCGCCGGGATAGGGCAAACCCAAAACTCTTGCGACTTTGTCGAAAGCCTCGCCTACCGCATCGTCCCCCGTACTACCTACGATATCTAAAGCGGTGTTATTCTCCTTGATCGCCAAAGCGGTGTGACCTCCGCTTACGATAAGGGTAACGTAGGGATAAACAAGTTCTTTGTGTTCGAGGTGGTTTGCGGAAACGTGTCCTCTGATATGGCTTACGCCAAGAAGAGGTTTGTTTAGGGCGTAAGCAAGCCCTTTTGCATAGGATAAACCTACCAACAACGCTCCCAAAAGACCTGCGCCATAGGTTACGGCAATAGCGTCGATATCGTAAAGGTTCAATCCGCTTTTTTCCAAAGCCTCACGAACAACGCTACCAACTGCCATAACGTGGTTTCTACTTGCAATTTCGGGAACAACACCGCCAAAACGACGGTGGATAGGTACTTGAGAGGAGATAACCGAAGACAAAAGTTCGCCATCTTTTAATATGGCGCAAGCAGTTTCGTCGCAACTGGATTCAATTGCTAAAATCGTCAAGTCTTTTTTGTCTTGTAAGGGGTTCATACTGATTTTTTAAGATAATCGGTAATAAAGTCTTCTATATCTCCGTCCATAACCGCCGCCACGTTTCCCGTTTCATAGCCTGTGCGGTGGTCTTTAACCATGGTGTAAGGGCAAAATACGTAACTGCGGATTTGACTTCCCCACTCGATTTTTTTAAGTTCGCCCTGAATTTCTTTTTGTTGATTTTCCCTTTCCCTTTCACGAAGCTCGGCAAGTTTTGCGCGGAGCATAGTCATTGCAACTTCACGGTTTTGAATTTGGCTTCTTTCATTTTGACAAGCAACTACGATACCCGTGGGGATATGGGTGATACGGATTGCGGACTCGGTTTTGTTGACGTGCTGACCACCTGCACCGCCACTGCGATAGGTGTCAATCTTCAACTCGTCGGGGGAAATTTTTATTTCCTCGTCGTTTTCAATAACCGGCATTACTTCTAAGGACGCGAAGGAGGTATGACGGCGACTGTTTGCGTCGAAGGGAGAGATACGCACAAGACGGTGTACCCCCTTTTCAGCCTTCATATAACCGTAAACGTTTTCACCGGAAAGTGAGAAAGTAACGCTTTTTATTCCTGCTTCGTCGCCGGGCAACAAGTCGATAACCTTGACGGCATATCCCTTCTTTTCGGCGTAACGAGTATACATGCGATAAAGCATACTTGCCCAGTCCTGAGCTTCGGTACCGCCTGCCCCTGCGTGGAGTGTCAAAATAGCGTCGTTGTCGTCGTATTCTCCACGGAGGAGGGTTGCAAGACGAAGTTCTTCAATCCTCTTTTCCAAAAGAGCAAGTTCCTCTTTTACCCCTTGAACTTCGCTAAGTTCTTCCATTTCGTCAACCATGTCCGCCAATTCGGAAAGATTTTCCAAATCGCTTTTAAGTTTTGCATAACCTTCAAGCTTGTTGGATATGGTTTTTGCCTCTTTAGAAACGGCTTGAGCGGTTTTCATATCAAGCCAAAAGTCCTCGGCGTGTTGTTTTTCGGTCAACTCGTCAAGACGACTTTGAAGCTCGTCAAGTTTCATACTGTCGCCAATATCTGCGACTACTTCTTTAAGTTCGGAAATTCGAACGCGAACGGAATCAAGTTCTACCATAACCTCTCCTTACTTACCGCAACAAAGTTTGTACTTTTTACCGCTTCCGCAAGGACAAGGATTATTTCTGCCAACCTTGACTTCCTTTCTGACTGCGGTGCCCGAGCCTGTAACCATAAGTTCGTTGGGATAAACGCTTTCTACTTTAGGAGCGGGAGTTGCGCCCTTGATAACCGACAAAAGTCTGTCAACGTCAAACTTCAAAAGACGGGTTACAACCTCAGTTTGGATGCTGTCGATCATATCGTCGAACATTTCGTTACCTTCGTTACGATAACTCATAACAGGGTCTTGTTGTCCCAAAGAGCGCAAACCTATACCCTTTCTCAACATATCCATAGCGTCGATATGTTCAACCCAATGTTTGTCA
>JAEDHM010000165.1 GCA_016296985.1 Clostridia bacterium | reverse complement strand
CTACGGATACCGTTCATCAGATAGGATTTTTACGTTGTTAAAACACTGAATTATACACTTTTTATGAAGATCTACAACACAGTTATCAATCGTTATATAGCACTTGTTTCGGGGTGAAATAAAATACGTTTTTTACCTTATGAGGGAGAAAAGGGGAGAGTATTTATAGCGCCGCTAAAAGATTGAGGAAGATAAATATCATAGAAATAACAATTTTCAAAGGAAAGATTGTAAAATCCGTCTAGTCCGTTTGGCAAAACTAAATCGCCTTCAAGTGTAGAGTCAACGCGAGATAAATAATTATTTCCCACCTTGACAAGTCTTTCCGACAAAAGTCATTTCCAAGAAAAAATAAGTTCGTATGTTTGGTGAGCGTATAGTCCTGTAGGTTTGTCAAACACACATTACTCCTTTACAACTTTGCATTTTTCTATACCATAATAGGAAAGAAGATAAATGATTTCTTTTGTTATCCTTTCACCACAAACGATGGGACAAACTGCAGGGGGACAAGCAATATTCCAATCGGCAAAAATTTTATTCTCGCATTTCTCAATTGGTAAAATCTCCCAAGAAGAAAAAGCAACGTCTTTTATTTTCGCAAGGGTTTGATAACTAGACAGGGAAGGCGGTATAGTATAAATACTGTCCTTAGAAGATATTTTACTCATTGCGTTTATGAATAAGTCGAAATCGGAAAGAGAGTTTTCCGGACTTATCATAAAAATTATAAAATTCCTATCATAAAATTCGCAGTATACCTTTTCTTTCGCTAAGATATCGGCAAAATCAGATCCTATATATCCGTATTTTGCAGTATTTACAACAATCTTCAAAGGCTCCGTTTCTTCAACGTCATAACCCATCTTACATAGTATTTCTTTGGTTTCATTTATTTTAGAAATTACACAAGAAAGTTTATCTTTATAGGTTGTGTAAAGATAAAGATTGTTTTGATCAAGTGATTGTAAAATCAAAAAAGAAGGACTTGTCGAACCAAATAAAGCCATGGAAGACTTCACTTCATCAGTGAAAAACTTAGGCAAACTAGGGGATAGGTGTAAATAAGCGCCTCCTGTAAGTACAGGCATTGTTTTGTGAGCAGAATCACAAACTAAATCGGCGCCTAAGTCAATTGGGAATTGTGAGTTTTTTAAAAACTTTAAATAAGCGCCGTGAGCATTGTCAACAAGCAGTAAAATTTGATGTTTGTGACATACTTTGGCAATACTTGATATATCATAAATTTGCCCCATATAATCAGGACTCGTTACCAACAGGGCAATGGGTTTCTCCTCCATTTGAGAGAGAATTTCGTCAAGGTTTTGATAGTCAACTTCGCAAGACAAATAGTTATTTCCACTACTATAAATCCATTGAATATCGAAATCTACCAGCAATGAAGCGCTTATAAAAGAACTGTGAGCGTTTCTAAAAGAAGCTATAATCGGTTTACGACCTATACTTTTTGCATATTTGCAAACCAAAAAAGACATTGCTTTGATACATTGAGAAGACCCCTCGGTTGAATAAAAGGTAGGACAACCAAAAAGCAGTGACGCGTTTTCCTCACTTTTGCAAATAATACCATCATTTGCATAAAGAGAGTTCATACCCGAAATTTCGGTTATATCCCACTTTTCACAACCGATAAATGGTATGCCCTTATGTCCGGGCATATGAAAGCGGACAGGGGAGCGGTCAACGTATTCTTCAACAAAGTCTTTTATTGGTGTTTTCATTTTTTACCGCTTAAGGCGTTGTGGACTGCAAGCATAATCGCGCATTCCATTCTCTTTCTAAACATTTTGCAACCGTTTTCATAAACGCCGGAAATTTTACCCGTAGCGTGATAAGCGTTTGCAGCGCATCCGCCGGAACAGTAAAGTCTAGCCCAACAATCATTGCACTCTTTATGACTATAAACGTTACAAGACGCAAATTCTTCTTGGATTTTGTGGTTATTGACTCCATTCCAAATGTCGCCAAGTTTGAATTTTTCTTCACCTACAAATTGATGACAGGGATATAAATCACCTTGAGGTGTAACCGCCATATACTCGGTACCCGAGCCACAGCCCGAGATACGTTTATAAATACAAGGACCTTCAGACAAATCAAGCATATAATGATAGAAAGTGAAGGGCTTTCCCTCTTCTTTTCTTTCAATCATAAGCTTTGCAAGGTCTTCATATTGCTTAAAAACTATTTCTAAATCGTCGTCAGTAAGGGCGCAGGGATCATCGTCAGCACACACCACAGGTTCCATACTCAACTCACTAAATCCGAGGTCGAGCATAACCTTGATATCCTCTAAAAAATCGGGGTTTGCATGGGTAAACGTTCCGCGCATGTAATAGCTTTTATCACCGCGTTTTTCGACAAATCGTTGAAATTTTGGAACGATTTTATCCCAACTACCTTTACCGCTATAATCAACGCGGTATCTATCGTGAACTTCTTTTCGTCCATCCAAACTCAGTACGACGTTGCTCATTTCCTTGTTGCAAAAATCAATCAAG
>JAEDHM010000038.1 GCA_016296985.1 Clostridia bacterium | reverse complement strand
ATCTGTAAAAAAAGAGACTAGTTAGTCTCTTTCTTATCCCAAAGATTGTACCTTTCAGGGTTTTGGATTGCTGAAATCATCCTATCTTTTGCAAAGGGAATTTCCTTGCATATATGCTCGACGATTTTCTTCATATCCTCTCGTTTTGTAAATTTGTCGGCAGGACAAGGGCTTTTTATAACCGGCATTTCAAAACGTCGAGCAGCCCCGGCGGACTCCCCTTCACTTACGTAGATTAGGGGGCGAATTACCGTGATATTCGATCTGCTCATATAACTTTTTGGAGCAAAGGTTGAAAGACGTCCTTCATAGAAAAAGGAGAGTAACATGGTATCTAAAACGTCGTCGGCATGATGCCCTAAAGCAACCTTGTTACATCCTTCGCGGGTTGCAACGCTACACAATGCTCCTCGGCGCATTTTTGAACACAAACTGCAGGGATTGTCCTCTTTTCTTACGTCGAAAACTATTTCGGCAATATCGGTTTTTTCAATGATAAGAGGAATATCTCTTTCCGCAAAAAAGGCTTTTACTGCCTCAAGCCCTAGGGTATCTCCATTCTTAAAGCCCATATCGATATGGATGCCGACAAGTTCAAATTTTTCGGGAGCAAACTTTTGATAGCGAGCCAAAGCGTCAAGCAAAACCAAACTGTCCTTGCCACCTGAAATGCCTACGGCGATTTTGTCACCGTCTGCGATCATTTTATAGTCGTTTACCGCCCTACGAAGGTTACCTAAAATCTTTTTCATAGGAAAATTATATGATTTAGGATTGCTGTTGTCAAGTATGAACAAACTGTTATTCTTTTTAAGCGAAAATATCTCAAACCCCTACGCCCTTACCGCTATTCTTTCCGCATTACCCATAAGCGAATGTAAAGGCGCGATTATGACTGCCGTCGGAATTGGCGTTTCTCCCCTTTACGCCTTTCTCTTTTCCATTCTCGGCTCGACCTTGATTATTCCTTTCATAGTTCTTCTTTTCAAGCCCTTACTTGCCCTTTTAATGAAAATACCCTTTTTGAAAAAACTAGGCGAAAAAATACAAAATCACAACATTGAAAAGGCGAAGGAATTAAAAGTGGATAAGACGAAAAACGGAAATAAAACAAAACTTCTCTCCCTCTTTTTGTTCGTTGCCCTACCTGCGCCCCTAACCGGTGTTTGGTCGGCGTCGATGCTAAGTGCCTTCCTTGACGTCTCTCCTTTCAAATCAATGCTTACCATAGCCCTTGGAAATTTGGTAACAGCAAGTTTTATTTTAGCTTTGTCGGTACTGTGTAGGGAATATATGGATTTGGTACTTTGGTGCTTTTTTGGAGTAACGGCAATAGGCGTGATTATCACCTTTTTTCATAATGCAAGAAAAAAGAGAAGAAATTGCAAAAAAAATAATAAAATAGTTGCGCCCTCAAAATAAATGTAATATAATAAATCCACTTCAATGGAGTATGGTGTAGTGGTAGCACATGGGCCTCTGACTCCCATGGTGTTGGTTCGATTCCGACTACTCCTGCCAGTTTGACCTTGCTCTGCAAGGTCTTTTTTATTTCTTTTCTGATCTTGATTAAATAACAGCTGAAAAGACAAGTCTTTTTTGTTCAAGTCGTTTAGGGAAAACGTAAATCCTTTCAACATTTGCTTTTTTATGCAAATGACATAATCAAAAACCTACTAAAAGATAATATATTTGACATAAAACCTATACTGTGATAAAATCAATTAAAAGGAGATTGTTATGAAATTTTGTAAGTTTCTTGTTATTCCTTTGGTGATTATATTTGTACTTTTCGCCTTTGCAGGATGCTCGGAAAAAAAGGTTGTGGCAAACAAAACTTATCAAGAGTATTACTACAATTCGGCTACAAGCAAATTTTTCTCGACGGGAAAAACCCTCAAATTTGAGGAAGATATGAAAAGCTGTTATACCTATTTTGATAAGGACACCTATATTCAATCTATGGCGACCTTTGCCGATGGAATGAATGCTTTTTCTCTCGTTTGCGAGGGCGCAATTTTGGATAACGTAAAAAGCGCGTTTAAGGAGAACTTGTTGAAGACTTACGGCGACGTTTTGGACGTCGGTACCATTGAAACTTTGGCAAGCTCGGTTATGATGTCGGAAGAATACTACTACACAAGCGATAAAATCGTGGCATCAAACGCAATCGCATATGCTAAAAATACAAAGGACGACTCTCTTTCTTCCTTCGAGGGTATTTATTACGACGTAAACAACAACGCATATTTCAAGATCGCCGATGGATTTTTGTTTAGCCACGATGCGGAAAAAGACGAGTTTGTCACAAAAACCGCAAAGTACACCATAAACGGTGATATCATAGTTTTCACCAAGACGGACAGCGATGGAAATATCTATTACGTTGAGGGAAAAGAGATTAAAACTGCCTACCTTTATTTCACCATTGATTATCCCGAAAACTTCAGTATATCCGCTGATTTTAAGGATAGCGAGTGGAACAAGGCGATTGCCTCATACGTTGAAAAATACAAGGGACAAAGTGTTTCAGTTTTGGCAAGTTCATTCTTCAAACTTCCTTAATTATTTAGTAGACCGGATAAAACAAAAAGTGTGTTTTTTAAACACACTTTTTTTTGTTGCCTTTAACACCTTGCCTAGGCCTTAAAATATTATTTGTTGTCCCCTGCGTAAAAATCGTTGGGATCAACCAATACGTCGTTTTTCATAACTTCAAAATGCAAGTGCGCGCCGTCAGCCATCTCGAAAATACCCTTTTCAGCAACCTTGCCGATTATATCACCTTGTTTTACCTTTTGGTTTAAAGTTACGGACACTTTGTCGTCTAACAAGTGGTAAACGCTTTTTATACCGTTGGCATGTGTTATGGTTACGCTTGTTCCCCTCATGGTAGTTGTCTTGATTTCGGTTACCGTACCGTCGTAAACGGCTTTGATTTCAGTCCCTGCAGGTACCGAATAGTCGATTCCCTGATGAACGCGCCAGTCCTTTGTAGTGTCGTGATATACCAAAGTTGTTTCGGTATAGTCCTTGATAATTTCACCTTCTACCGGTGCGGAAAAGACCATTTCTTCAATTGTGGGCACTTGAACCGTAGGTTTGTCGTCGGGTGCTTCATTTACGTTTCCGTTTGAGGGACTTGAAGGTTCTTTATCTTTGTTTTCATCTCCTTGTTGAATATTTATCGCAGGCACGTCGGCATCCTTTTTACTTTGATTGATAGCGGTAACCGTTATCATTGCGGCAATTGCCAAAATACATACGATCATAAGGATAAAATAGATATTTTTCTTAAAAAACTCCTTGATTTTTGTCTTACTTACTTTTTTTGATTCCATGTTTTACCTCCGTTAGGCTGATTATGGACAATGCTTTCCTCTTTTATTCTCAAAATTTTAATTTATTGACAATTCCTCTTTATTGGTCTATAATTTTTCTATGAGTAAAAAGGAATTTGACAAGTATAATTCAATCCCCTCCGCTTCAATATGCGCAACCTTTGCAGATATGCTTAACTCGGCTGCCCCTTTGGGCGTTGAACCGCCGGTAGAAAGTGTAATTTCAGATATGGTAAAAAGCGGATTTAACCGTAGTGAAAAACTTTTGATTTTTCATCCCTCTTTTTTAGGTGAAAGCGTTTTAAAGTCATTCCCCAAAGAAGAAATCGCTTTATCTACGGCTTGCAAAAGTTATCTTCCCCTTTTGTCTAGTTATCCCCCTTCCCCTTTCTTTAATTTATTATCCTTTTACAGCGGACAAATACTCTCTGATAAAAAGGATAAAGATAAGGAATATAATTTTTTATTCCAAAAAGAAAAGGTTCTTATCATCGGTGAAAAATGTGAATTTTTGGAAATTGCTCAACAAAGAAAATTTGCTACCGTCCACCTTTGCTCAAGCGAGCACGAGATTATCCCTTACGCTGTCAAGGCTATCAAGGAAAACAGCGCTGACGTAATTATTATTTTAAGCAACGAATTTGCTTCAAGCGTAAAACTTTCAGACCTAAAATCAAAAAAGACCGCCCTTGCCCTTGATTATACTGTAAAATCCTTCTTTTTGCTTAAAGACGCTATTGAAGTATATTGGGACAAATACAACGTTTCTTACGCTTTTCTCCCTACTTGCGGTTGTCATAACACCTTTTTCGGTGGTAGATGCGGAAAAATGTGTCCTGAGGATATGAATATTCCCCTTTATATGGGATATAAAAAATCTTCTTTACTGTAATAAATATTTTCTAGCCTATAAAAAAGAGAGAACACTTTTTCTATCGTTCTCTCTTTTATTTTGTTGATACTTTCCTATCATAGACAACTATAAAGTTGTAAATGTTTTTTAGTTAGTACTCAATCTTTAAGACTTTTATATTGACGTTTAGCCTTATTTTACCAATCCTTCGCATTCTTTATCAAAGCATTGATACAAAGTTTCTTCGCTAGGCTTTTTGGTAAACAAACTTACGATAAAGGTTGAAATAAGAGAGTAAGCCATACAAATTACGCCAATTTGAGCAGAGCGTGAAACCCCGGATTTTATTGCAGCACCGAAAGAGCCTTCCCAGCCTATACCCCAATAGCCGAAGACAATAATCAAAGCAACAGTCAAGATAAGGGTACCTATCATAGAAATGTAACTTGCGGTTTTTGTTACCTTTTTACTACGCAAACCTATTACGAAAGGTCCTAGGAAACAACCGGACAAAGTACCCCAACTAAAACTCATCAAAGAAGTGATTGCTGCGATATTGAAGAAATAGTTAATCAGTGCAATCGCTATGGAAATAAGGATAAAAGCAAAGCAGACTATCCTTGTAGTCAAAGTTATCTTTTTATCCCCAATCTCCTTTTTTGAAAAGCCTTGATATAAGTCCACGGAAATAACCGAAGAGGCGGATAGGGTAACCGAGCCTAAAGTGGACATACTAGCCGACAAAATCAAAACTGCGATAAGCCCCAACAAGCCTGCAGGAATAACAAGTTTTACCATATTGGGTATTATGTTACCCGTTTGTGACAAGTCGATTGCTCCTTCAAATAAACTTCCCAACGCACCTATAAAATAGGCGCAAAAACCAATTATCAAAGCAAAAGCCGTACTTACGATAACGCCCTGTTTGATAGCCTTTTTATCACGTACAGTATAGTATTTGTGGACTGTTTGTGGCAAACCGTAAACGCCCACCGAAGTCAAGATAATCAAAGAAATTAACGTTGCGGTATTGTCGAAAAGCCAAGGCACGTTGTCGTGGCTTACTGTAATAAACCATCCGTGATCATTTTGCATCAAGGTTTTGATACCCTCGCCCCAATTTACGTAATCGCTGTTTAACATAAACACCGTCATTATAATTACGCCCACAAGCATAATAAGACCTTGAATGAAGTCGGATAAGGAAGTTGCGAGATAACCGCCTACGCAAATATACAAGCCGGTGATTACAGCCATCGCCAAAATGATAATCCAACCATCGATGCCGAATACGATTTGAAACAATGCGCTTAGACCGTTGTAAACCGATGCGCCGTAGGGAATCAAAAAGATGAAAACTATTACGGCGGACATTCCTCTAAGTCCCTTTGATTCGTAACGTTTTCCAAAGAAACTAGGCATTGTTTTTACTTGAAGTCTGGTTGTCATATTTTTCGTGGGTTTTGCGAGCAAAAGCCAAGCGACCAAAGCGCCTAAAACCGCATTGAATATACCAATCCAAGTTGCGGACAAGCCATAGGCTTGACCAAACTGTCCGGCATACCCCACGAAGATTACCGCACTAAAATAGGTGGTACCGTAAGCGAAGGCGCTCATCCATCCGTTTAGGCCCTTTCCTGCCATAAGAAAATCACTTGAGTTTTTCGCTTTATTTCTAGTGTATACTGCAATACCTACCATACCAAGGGCGAATATCACCAAAACCAATATATCAAGCCACATATCAAGCCTCCTCCTTCGAGTATATAAAAAACGGTTTACCAAGGCAAACCGTTTTTATATGCTTTTCGGTCAGGCCCACGAAAATATATACTATTTATCCAAATAGTAATAATAATATCCGTAGACGTTGGAATAAGCAAAAGTTTTTCTCATAAGTAGATAATACTCCCCACATCTTTTATTGTCAAGGGGGAATCTGGACTAATCTTTTACAAACCTTTTATTTTATCAAGGTTTTACCTGTCATTTCCTCGGGTATCTTTTCGCCCATAACGGAAAGCAACGTGGGAATTACGTCTGCCAAAACACCATCGGAACGAAGTTCTTTCCCAACGTAGTCGTCGTCAACCAAGATAAAAGGTACGGGGTTTGTTGAGTGCGCGGTAAATACGTTACCCTCTTCGTCCAACATTTCGTCGGCGTTGCCGTGGTCGGCGGTAACGATTGCCATACCACCTACTTCGCGGATTGCGGAAATAAGCTTTGCAACGCAATCATCAACGGTGCAAACTGCCTCAACCGCTGCGGGTATAATACCTGTATGACCAACCATATCGCAGTTTGCATAGTTGAGTATCATAACGTCGTATTTTCCACTTTTGATTTGCTTTATTGCCTCTTCAGTAACCTCGCAAGCGCTCATAGAAGGCTTGAGGTCGAAGGTGGGAACGTCAGGAGAAGGAATCAAAATTCTATCCTCGCCATCGTTGGGTTTTTCAACGCCACCGTTGAAGAAGAAGGTTACGTGAGCGTATTTTTGAGTTTCGGCAATACGAAGTTGTTTGTATCCCAATCTACTTACGTACTCGCCGAAGGTGTTGTTCATAGGAGTGGGCTTGAAAGCAACGTCAAGATAGTCGTTGAAGTTTACGTCGTATTGAGTGAAAGCAACGTAAACTGGGTTTAACCAACCTGTTTCACGAGAGAAATTGTTGAAATCTTCGTAAATAAAGGAACGGGTAATTTGTCTTGCGCGGTCAGGACGGAAGTTGAAGAAAATCATACTGTCGCCCTTTTCAACCAAGCCAACGGGCTTTCCATTTTTGCAAATAACGCTTGGCAAAACGAATTCGTCGGTTACGCCACGGTCGTAACTGTCTTGCATACATTGAACGGGATCATCAAATTTTAAGCCCTCGCCGACCGTCATCATATCGTAGGCCTTTTTGTTTCTATCCCAAGCGAAGTCCCTATCCATTGCGTAATAACGACCTGTGATTGTAGCGATTTCGCCAACGCCCTTTTCAGCCATTACTTGTTGCAACTCTCTGATAAACTCAATACCGCTTGTGGGGGAAACGTCACGTCCGTCCATAAAGCAATGAACGTATACTTTTTCAAGATTGTGGCGTTTTGCTAAATCCAACAAAGCATAAAGGTGAGTGTTGTGACTGTGAACACCTCCGTTTGAAAGAAGCCCCATAATATGTAATGCTTTGTTTTGATTTTTAGCGTTGTTAATAGCCTTCAATAAAGCGGGATTTTCAAAAAACTCGCCGTCACGGATTGCCTTTGTAATCCTTGTCAACTCTTGATATACGATACGGCCTGCACCCATATTGAGGTGACCTACTTCACTATTGCCCATTTGTCCGTCGGGAAGACCAACGTCCATACCGCTTGCGCCGATTTGGGTGTGAGGATATTTTTCAGCAAGCGCTTTTATGTGAGGAGTGCCTGCCAAGGTGATTGCATTGCCCTTGCTTTGTTCAGCAATGCCAAAACCGTCCATAATAATTAAACTGTAAAACTTTTTACTCATACTTATACCATTAAATGGGGAAGGCAAGCCTTCCCCTATTTTTAATTTATCTTATGAAAGATTATTTGCCTGCTGCAACAACGATAGAGAAGTCAACAGCCTTCAAGGATGCGCCGCCAATCAAACCACCGTCGATTTGAGGTTGAGCCATAAGTTCTTCGGCGTTTTTAGCGTTCATACTGCCACCGTATTGAATGCGAACACGTTCTTCAGCGCACTTGTCGCAATAAAGTTCGGCCATGCAATCACGGATAACCTTGATGGTATCGTTTGCTTCTTGAGCGGTTGCGGTTTTACCTGTTCCGATTGCCCATACGGGTTCGTAAGCGATAACAACGTTGTCAAGTTCGCTTGCAGGGATGCCTGCAAAACCAACTTTTGTTTGACGACGAACAACTTCAGCAGTGATGCCGGCTTCTCTTTCTTCCAAAGTTTCGCCAACACACAAGATAACCTTCAAACCTTTTGCCAAAGCGGCCTTGGTTCTTGCGTTTACGGTAGCGTCGGTTTCGCCAAAGTATTGTCTTCTTTCGCTGTGGCCAACGATAACGTATTCAACGCCCAATTCAACCAACATATCAGCGGAAATTTCGCCGGTGAAGGCGCCTTTTTCTGCCCAATGTACGTTTTCTGCGCCAACCTTGATGTTGGTGCCCTTTGTTGCTTCAACAGCTGCTGCCAAAGAAGTGTAGGGAGTGCAAATAACTACGTCGCAAGTAGCGTCTTTTACCAAAGGAGCGAGGTCGGCAACCAAAGCCTTGGTAGCTGCTACGTTGTTGTTCATTTTCCAGTTTCCTGCAATAATAGGTTTTCTCATAAAACGCCTCCAATTATTTATCATTCAAGCAATCACAGCCGGGCAATACCAAACCTTCCATCAATTCGAGGGAAGCGCCACCGCCTGTGCTTATATGTGTCATTTTTGCTGCGTAACCAAGTTGTGTTACTGCTGCTGCGCTGTCACCACCGCCAATGATGGTGATTGCATCGATGTCTGCCAATGCAGCGGCAACGGTCTTTGTTCCTACTGCGAAGTTAGGCATTTCGAATACGCCCATAGGTCCGTTCCAAATAACGGTTTTTGCATCTTTTAATGCGTTGGTGAACAAATCTCTGGTCTTGGGGCCAATATCCATACCCATCCAACCTTCGGGAATGTTTCCTTCAACAACTTTACTGTCGGCGTTGTTGTCGAACGCGTTGCTTACAACGGTGTCAACGGGGAGAAGGAAGTTTACGCCCTTGTCCTTTGCCTTTGCAATAAGTTCTTTTGCTAAATCGATTTTGTCAACTTCGCAAAGGGAATCGCCTACGGTTTTACCTTGAGCGGCAAAGAAGGTGTAAGCCATACCACCACCAACGATAAGGGTGTCAACCTTTTCAAGAAGATTGTTGATAACGCCGATTTTGTCGCTTACTTTTGCGCCACCGAGCATTGCTACGAAGGGACGAGCGGGATTTTCCAAAGCGCCACCGATAACTTCTAATTCTTTTTGAATCAAATATCCGCATACAGCGTCTTTAACGAAACCGTATTGAACTACGCCTGCAGTAGAAGCGTGAGCGCGGTGAGCTGTTCCGAAAGCGTCGTTTACGTAAACGTCGGCAAAACGAGCCAATTTTTCACAGAAACCCTTGTCGTTTTTGGTTTCTTCTTTGTAGAAACGAAGGTTTTCAAGCAATACGCATTCGCCGTTTTTACAAGCGTTTACGGCTGCTTCTGCCTTTTCACCGATTACGTCGTCAGCCCAAGTAACTTTGCCGTCAAGCAATTCGTTAAGTCTGTCGGCAACAATTTTAAGAGAACACTTTTTGATTGTTTCTTCCCTAAGTTGATCGTCGGTCTTGTCAGCGTCTGCGGGTTTAATCTTTTTGCGATCAATAACCTCGTTGCAAATGTTGAAAGGTCTGCCCAAGTGACTGCAAAGAATAACCTTTGCGCCTTGATTCATCAAGTACTTGATTGTGGGCAAAGCGCCTTGAATTCTGGTTTCGTCGGTGATGACGCCACCTTTGACGGGAACGTTGAAGTCAACCCTGACCAAACATCTTTTTCCGAAAACATTAATGTCCTCAATAGTTTTTTTTGCCATAAATATCTCCTTTTCAAACTTTTAAGTTTGACAAAATTTGTCCTCAAGTATTATATCACGAGTTTGTTAAAATGTAAATACTTATTACCAATTTACTTTAGTAAAACTAGTGCTTGCCATTGAAAGGTTTTGCGGAAAAATCAAAACCTTGAAAGTCATTTTGTCTTAAGGCCTCGTAAACGATAATCGCTACGGCGTTGGATAAGTTTAGACAGCGCAAACCTTTAAGCATGGGAATACGCAAGGATTTATCCTTGTTTTCGGCAATAAGCGCCTCGGGCAGCCCTGTGGTTTCCTTGCCGAAAAATACGTAATCCCCCTCTTTGAAAGCCACTTCGGAATACAAATTGTCCGCTTTAGTGGTAGTGTAATAGCAATTTGCATCGGGATTCTTTGCCCTAAAATCTTCGAGATTTTCGTAAACTTGAACGTTGGCGTGTTGCCAATAATCAAGACCTGCTCTTCTTACCGATTTTTCGCTTATGTCAAAACCCAAGGGTTTTATAAGATGCAAAGTTGCGCCTGTTGCCGCCGCCGTACGCACGATATTTCCGGTGTTTTGTGGGATTTCCGGCTCTAACAAAACGATATTAATCATAAACTCTCCTTGTCTATTCTATCTATAATCGAATAAATTTCTTCTTCAGTACTCAAAAATGCGATTGCCCGTCTTAAATCCGTTGCTCCTTTTATCCCTTTTACGTAGTACATAAGATGGGCCTTCATCAAGTTTATAACTACTTTTTCGGGATAGCGGTTAAGCAAAAGTGAAAAGTGATTTCGTATATCCCGACCCCTATCTACGAGAATATCCAAACCCTTGATTTCCGCAAAAATTTTTTGATTACCTACAGCGCCTCGGCCTATCATAACGCCGTCGCACAATGTTTCCTCCTTTATCCTATCGTAATCTTGTTTTGATCTCACGTCGCCGTTTCCGATTACGGGAATGGATACAGCCTCTTTTACCGCCTTGATAACCGAGTAGTCCGCTTGCCCTGCGTAAAAGTCTTTGCGAAGCCTTCCGTGTACGGTAATTGCCGAGGCTCCCGCTTCTTCCATTTTTTGCGCAAACTCGGGAGCGGTTACATTCTCCCAACCCGAGCGGATTTTAACTGTTACGCCACGATCACCTGCACCCTCGACGGTGGCGGATACGATTTCTTTTGCAAGATTTGGCTCTTTCATCAACGCAGAGCCTTCGCCGTTTTTTACCACCTTAGGGACGGGACAACCCATGTTTATATCAATTACCGCAAAATTGTCAAGTAAGGGATTTTTTAAAACCTCGTAAAACAACTTTGGCTCGTTGCCAAAAAGTTGAACTGCCGTGGGGGTATCTTGTGAGGGAAACTTGAGCATATTTTCAGTTTCCTTATTCCCATACAGCAAACCCTTTACGCTTATCATTTCGGTGTATACAAGCCCTGCGCCATAGCTCAATGCCACGTGACGAAAACCCAAGTCGGAAAGTCCGGCAAGGGGGGCTGAAACAGCGTCGCTTGATAAGGTAAGGTTTTTAATTTTTAGCATTTTTCTTCACCAAGTTGTAAATTTCGTCAAGTTCTTCTAAGGTCATTTTGGTCATATCCAAACCTCGGGATAAAACCTCGTTTTCTAAAGCGGTAAAGCGGGTCCTAAATTTGTCAACCGACTTTTGAAGAGCCATCTCGGGCTCGATACCGAAAAATCTCAAAACGTTTACCACGGAGAAAAGCACGTCGCCACCTTCTTCAAAACGGTCTGCATCCTCTGCCAAAAGTTCCTTCATTTCCTCGTAAACTTTTTCAACGGCGCCGTCAACGTTTTCCCACTCGAAGTTTGCTTTTTTTGCGATTCGTTGAATTTTTTCCGCTTTCATCAAAGCAGGCATGGGGGCAACTTCTTCCATACGGCGAGAGAAGGTAGTTTGCTTTTTCTCTTTCGCCTTGGCAGTTTCCCAAGCGTCAAGAGCGGAATCAACGTCGTTTGCCTTTACGTTTCCGAAAATGTGAGTATGACGGTTAATGAGTTTTAAGCATAAGACGGTAAGTACGTCGGTTATGGAATATTCTTCCTCACTTTCCGCAATTATGGCGTGGAAAATACCCTGCAACAAA
>JAEDHM010000037.1 GCA_016296985.1 Clostridia bacterium | reverse complement strand
TCATCATTACGGAGTTTAATACACGCTAAAGCGTGATGATATGCAAAAAAGAGCGCTTTTCTCGCTCTTTTTGATGATATGCACGCAAACAAGTTGCGTGATGATATGCCATTACTCCGTAATGGATAAAAAAAGTCGTATCTTATTGATACGACTTTTTTGGTCTGGGTGAGAGGATTTGAACCTCCGGCCTCTTGAACCCCATTCAAGCGCGCTACCAAGCTGCGCCACACCCAGTCAACGCATTATATTTTACATACTTTATTCCTCTTTGTCTAGTGTTTTAAGGTAAAAAATTTATTTATTTTCCTATTAACTTTTTTATTTATGTATCCTTTTTGTTTTTCGTTTGACTGTAGGAAAAGATCTCACCCTATTTTTCTAAAAATTTCCCCTATTTTAGAAATCTTCGGTATTGCAAAACAGAAAAAGCGGTGATATACTTTTATCAAAGGGGGTGGCTATGAAAAAAGTTAGTTTTGTGTTTTCAATAATCCTTATATTCACCTGCCTTTTGTCTACCTTCCTTTTTTCAGCCTGCAAAGAGGATAGTTTTGTTCACCATTCAAGTTTTACACCTTGCGAATTCTCCCAAGACGGCTATCACACCTTTTATGACGAAGAGGGCGACGGGTTTAAAATTTTATTCCTTGCCGACCCTCAAATTGACAGATATTACAACAGTCATGCAGTTTTAGGCTCGACAAATGAGGATACGTTCAAACTTATGGAATACCTTATTGAGGATACTAAACCTGATTTGGTAGCCCTTGCCGGCGATTTGATCGCATCAAGAGGAATTGACAATGACGAGGATATTCGTGCTTTTGGCGACCTTTTTGAACGCCTTGGAGTTTACTGGGCGCCCGTTTTCGGAAATCACGATAGCGAAACAAGTTACGTTTCCCTTGGGCTTCAGTCAAGCAAGGAAGAAACCCTTGATATTTTAAGCGAATTCGACCATTGTTTGCTTCGTGAAGGCGACGTTGAAGAAGAAGGCACGCTAGGAAACTATTTCGTCAATTTTAGAGATAAAAAGGGCAAACTGATCAATACCCTTTGTTGTATGGACACCGTTTCGGATTTTGAAAATTCTACCTATTTCCACCAAAAAACAAGCGCTCAAACAAATTGGTATATTGAAAATATAAACCGCCTTTCGGATATGGAATACGGCAAAAACCGAAACAAGGATCAAGTGGTACAGTCAATGCTTATGGCTCACGTCCCCTTTCCCCAATGTAGTTGGGCAATGAATGAATACCTTTTAGGCAACAACGAAGTTCAATACCACTACGGAAACATGGTTGAGGAAATGCTCCCCTACACCGACGACTTTTTTCAAACCCTTGTGGAAATCGGCAGTACGAAAGCCACCTTCTTTGGGCATTACCATAGCAACGATTTTTCGGTTACCTATCAAGGGATAAGAATGACCATGGTGCAACACACCTCTCTTAACGCCTACTACCGTAGCACAAGGGAAAAAGCATCCCCCCTAAGTACGGGATATAGCCTTTACGACTTTACGCAAGTTGACACCTTTGGCGACACTCGAGGGGGTACTGTGGTTGAGATTAAGCCCAATGGACAATGGACGATTACTCCCTATATCGCAAAGGACAGTTTGAGCAAATACAGCGAAATTGCCATTGATTACGACCTTGCGGAACAAATCCTTAACGGAAAAGGAACAAGCGTTGTAAGAGGCATTAAATAAATATTTTCTACGCTATAGCCTGTTTCTCAATACCTTGTGAATAAAGCCGGAACACTTACAATGTTTTACAATTGAAGAGAAGAAAATTTTTCCATCGATTATTTATAAAATACCTATAAAAAAAGACTGCGTTGTCGCAATCCTTTTGGGGAGAAGCGTGCAGTCTTTTTATTTTTTACGTTGTTTCAGACTGAAAAATAGCAATGCGGTTATTACCCCACCCATAAATACCACGGCAAACAAAATCAAAGCCATAGTTTGCACCTCTGTCAACACTTTGTTTGTGAGGTAGCAAGTTTTTACGTAACATGCCTCGCCGTCAATCCAAATTCGACTGTATTCAGAGTTTAGGTTAATTTCTTCACGCATCTCAACACGCTTACCGTCGTAAAGGGTATGCACTACCTCGGAGGTGTGGTCGGGACTTTTGTAAACGGGAATATGCTCGCCCAAATGGCTAACGTTGATTTTGTAGTATTTACGATTGATTTCCTCAACCTTTACCGCTTCGGAAAGAGATGAGGTAGGAAGGAATCCTTGATACTCGCCGAATTTTACCTCGTACCATCCCCAAGCATCATCTTTACCGTCTAGGGCAACGAGAGCAATTACCTCGATAATATCTTCTTTTCCAAGTCCGCTGACAACGGGAATTGTTTGGGCCGAGGTTGAAGGATAGGGATAAATTGATACCGTACCAATGGTTGCTTTTCCGTATTTTATATCCGCTTCACCTGAAGACAAATAGTCGACGTTAAGTCCGCTTTTAGGAAGATAGAACAATCCCTTGGTAGTTTCAAGGTACAAATAGTCTTGACCGTCGTAAGTAACCGTTGTGCGGACGAAAGCCTTGTCCCCTTGTTTCAACATAGATATATCGTGGAAACAGTCGGGTTGAGAATATACGGTCAAATCCTCTTTCGCCTTGATAATTGTTGCAGGCAACTCAACGTTACTTGAGGGATTAAAGGCGGAAGCGGTAGAAAAACCTATATCTTTCTTTTCCAAAGTATAGGCGCGATGATCGCTTAGGATAAAAATCTTGTCGCAAGCAAAAGCAAAATCTTTTGCATCTGTTACCGACAAAGGATAAATTTCTCCTGTATCAAAGCCCTTGAGGTGACGAGCAAAACGGATTATGGCGTTGCTTTGGAGTAGGTATAAATTTCCGTGATAGTCGCAAAGTAAATCAATGCAATTTTCCTGATTAACACTAAGGATTTTTTCACCTGCGTGATATAAACTTATCCCTTCGCTTGTCAAGACGTACAATACTTTTCCGTTTGAAGTCAAAGAAATTACAGTACTGTCAGCGGTAGCGTAGGGCGTGAAATTTCCATCGTTACCTTTGACGAATATACTTTGACCACATGCCACGAAAATTCCGTTATCCCCTGCGCAAATTGCAGAAATACCCAAATCAAATGAATAATTTTCCCCTGAAGATGAATACAAAGTTTTTTCGCCTTTTTCACAATGGAAAATTTCTTGACTTGTAGAAACTGCGGAAAGAGAAGAAGATACCTCGGGAGTGATTGAGACTGTATCTCCTTGAAAGGCAATCAATCGTTTGTTTCCGCTGTCGGTAACAACCCAAAGGTCTCCGTTTCCCGACAAAGAGGTGGGATGATTCAAACGACTTTGGGAAGTACCCCAACTGCCGTACATTTTTTGATAGGAATAATCGCTTTGAGAGAAAATCTTTATGGCATTATACCCATTGTCCGCTATGAAAATTTTATCCTCAAAAAAGCAATAAGCGGATATTTCACCAAGAGTTTGGTCGTTGGGCTCGGCTTGAGCTTCAAGTACATTTTGAGGTTGAACGGTAAAATCGTTGTTTTGATAAAAAGAAATGGTACCGTTGTCAAACAAGTGAATACCAGAAGCGGTGGGATAATAACTTTGGTTGTCCATCAAATAATTCCCTTGACATTTTAGCAATATAGAATTTACCAAATAGAGCATATCCCTTGAAGGGGCGGAATTGTCCTTGAAGTATACCCTTCTTTCGGTGTTTTCCCCTACGGTAAAGTTTCCCACTGCAAGGATTTCGTCAACGGTATATCCCGTCATTTGAGCGTCGAAACTTTCTTTCTCTATTTCGGATAGTACGCCCTCTTTTAACGCAAAGTTTTTGATATACCTTCCGTCGGTAACCACAAGTTTATCGTTGTCGTAATCGGTGGCGATATCTTTGATTTCCCCAAAGGTTTCCGGCAAAACAACTTGACTCCACTCTCCTTTTTCAAGGGAATAGGCAAATAAATGATTGCTTGCTGAAACTGCAAGAGTTTTATCCAAAATCCCCAAGTGGAAAAGTTGTGTTTCCTCAAAAGAAAAAGTCTCACCTGCGTTTATGGTTGTCAAGGACAATTCGCCTACCTCTTCCCCTATATACGTAACCTTAGCAGAATTAAGCAAGGCAACGGTATATGATGAGGATACCGCCAATTCTTTTATCGGACTTGAAAAGTCGACGTAGTCTTGACCGTTGTAAACACAGGTGGGATCAAGAGTTGCTTTTTCCTCGGCAAAAGCAAAAGTATCGGCAAAGAAAATCGCCGATAACAAAATTGCGATAATCACAAGGGAAAAGCAAAGTTTTTTCATTATTATTCGTTTGCTTCGTTAAGTTTTGCTACGAGTTCGTTTACGTCAAGACCGTGAACTTGAGCTGCTTCAGCAACGGTTTCGCCCCTTGCCATTGCGCAACCCAAACAATGCATTCCAACAGAAAGGAATACTGCTTGAAGTTTCATAGGATCTTTTGCGTTTCTGATAACTTCGCCAATTGTCATGTCAGCTGTGAATTTCATATATAAATGCTCCTTTGCGGTTTACCCGCCAAAAAAATATACCATTACGACTACGAAAGCGATAAAGGCCAGTATGCCAAACACCAAACCGCCAACCTTCCAAGGTGATTTAGGCGCTTTGCCCGAAACCTTTCCGCTTCGTCCGTTGATGATGAAACCGTAACGCTTTTTCCTGTAGGTGTAAGAACACATCCATACGGGTACTAAAAGATATTTGTAACTGGTTTCAAAGTGATGAGTGTCAAGGTGGATATAGTCGACCACGTCGGCGTTATACATACGTATTACCTCTGAATAAAGCCAACCGTCAACGATATCCTTTGCTATACTCCAAGATTCGTTTAGACCACGATTGTAGCGTGTTGCCTTAAATCCCACAAAGTAAGAGGAATCAAATTGTACCGCGTTGTTTGTATCGAAAGGAGAAATTTCGTCCATTTCTTTTTGGTTGAGGGAATCGCACGCCTCAACCAACAAGTCGTCGACTTTTCTACTTAGTGATCCCGAAACGTGAAACCATTCGGTATAGGTTTCAGTGTAAGTTTTGCCGTCGCGATGAACGGTACGAGTGCGCCTTTTACCCAAGCGACCACGGTAGTTTGTATGAGCCAAACTGTCAAAGGTGAAGACGGGAAGGTAAACACCTTGCACTTGGTCCGCTTTAAAGTTTTTCCTCAATTTGTTTGGACTAAACGCTTTTTTCTTAATCCATTGTTTGTAGTAGGGAATGATATCTTCCTTACTGCGAGAGAAGGGCAATATTCCCGTAGGGCGAAGTCCGGGGATATATTCTTGCTTTACGATATTGCTTGCGCCACAAAAGGGACAACAGGGAGCGATATCATAGCCTTGATAAACGGTGTCGGCGCCACAGTTTTGACAACGATAAGCGCTTCCTCCTGCTTGAATATCAAAGGGATCTTCTTCAGGCAACGCATCGAAAAACACCTCGCCTGCCCTTGTTCCCGAAATAGCAACGGTGGTGTCGCAATGGGAACATTTTAAGCACAGCCCTTCGGGGTCGTAGTGCAAGTCGGCGCCACAGTTTGGACACTTTACAACCGAAGTTTCCTTTTTTTCAGCCGCCCTATTCCTTGCCTCTTCAGTAGGAGTTTGCGTGTAGTTTTCCTCGTTCATAATCAAAGTCTCTTACCGCATTTTCCGCAGAAGGTGTCCCCTTCTTCAACTGCTTCGCCACAAGCGGAACAGAAACGACCTGCTCTTACTACCCTCGCGCCACAACGAGAACAAAATGCTGAATCGCTGGGGATTTCGGCGCCACAACCGGTACATCTTATGGTTGATGCGGAAGTGGATGCAGGGGTCGAAGTTGCAGGGGCGCTTGTCATAGCGTCCGCCATCATTCTACCCATTGCAAGACCTGCGCCAATACCTATACCCGAACCTGCTTCGCCACCGGGGTTTGACGCTGCCTCACGGATTGCATGTGCGGATTGATATCTTGTGAAAGTGTTCATATCCCCGATTACCCCCATAGAGGTACGAGTGTCCATTGTCTTTTCCACTTCTGGAGGAAGGGAGATATTTTCAATGTACAAACTGCTGATTTCCATACCGTACTGAGCAAAGTCGGGGGCAACAAGCTTGAGGATGAGGTCGCCAAGTTCGATATACTTTGATGCCAAATCCAATGCAGGAATACCTGCTTCGCCCAATGCATCGGAGAATCTTGAAATTATGATTCTCTTCAATTGGTCGGTAATGTACTGAGTTGTGTAAATGCTTGTGGTACCAAAAAGTTCTTCCAAAAACTTTTTAGGATCGGTAACACGGAAACCGTAGGTACCATAACTTCTGATACGAATCATTCCGAATTCAGAATCACGCATCATAATGGGATTTGTCGTACCCCATTTTTGAGAAACGAATTGCTTGGTGTTTACGAAATAGACTTCGCCTGTGTAGGGAGTTTCCCAAGCGTATTTCCAACTCATCAATTTTGTGATAATGGGTATATTTTTGATATCCCCAAGTTTATATCTTCCTGGACCAAAAACTTCGGCAATTTCACCTTCCTTAACGAAAACGGCAACTTGCGAAGCCCTTACGGTAAGGACGGAATTTTTCATGATAGCATATCTATCTTTTACGGGAAAACGATAGACCATTGTATTTTGACTTTCGTCGGTCCATTCAATAACTTTTAGACATTGTTGTTTTATCCAATTAAACATAAGCGCCTCCCTTATATAATTTTTGTTAATCACAGTTATATTAGTTGACTGTACTGTTTATTATAACATAACGTAGTTATCTTTACAAGTTTTCCAAAATTAATTTTTCGAACTGAGGATATATCTCCCTTGCCTTTTGCAACGCCATATACATTTTGACGGTGTCGTGCCTTGCGTCGTGAGCGCCCAAAGAACCACCGAAAATTTGGGTAGAAACCCTGTCTGCATCCTCACCGCTTACGCCCATACAAGTGGCGAGTTCGGCAAGGGAAGGCATTTTGTAAGCCCTGTTTCTTCCCGGAATTTGAAGTTTGTTGACAAAATAGCGCATACTGCACAATTCCTCTTTGGGGGAATAGGCAAAACCTGCCCTTTCAAGTTCGCACCGCATAAAACTTCGGTCAAAGCTTATGTTGTGAGCAATAACTAAATCTGCTTCGGCAAACAAGTCGGCAATTTCTAGGGCGTGGTCGCCAAAAACTTCGCCTTTTGAAAGTTTTTCTAAAATTGGTACGGTAAGCCCGGTTACGCAAGAAGCACTTGGCTCGACGTAGTCAACGGAAAAATAGTAGTTTAGTCCCCTCGTTCCGTTTTTATCTTCAACTATGCAACACAGTTGACATATTTGTCCCGGTTTTAATCCTGTCGTTTCGGTATCGAAATAGATAATCATGTGAAAACCCCACCTTTTGTATCCTTTATATTGTAATATACAAACCTTTTCTTTGTCAATAATTAACGAACTTTGGCGCTTGAGAATATACCGCCTTTGACTTTCATACTTTTAACTAGAATTTGGAGGTGAAAATGAAAATTAGCGAAATGATTTCTGAAAGTATAGTCAACCTTCCCGAAGCGGTGTTTGCCGGAAGCGTTATCAACTGCATAGTTGATAAGAAGTTGAAAAAGGTAACTCATTATATCCTTTTAAATCAAGAGGATGAAGAGGTTTTTTTACCCATCAAAAAACTTAAAAAAGGCGTTGATACCTATCTTGTTTTAAGCGGTGATGCGGTATGCAATTCTACCCCGTCAGGAGTATGGTGTCCTCTCAATATGCCCGTTTTTGATACCGACGGAAAAAAAGTGGGAAGACTTAAGGATTTTGAGTTTGACGAAAGCGGGAAAATAACTGAAATTTTCAGCGAAAAAGGCGCAGAACCTTGGGAGATTTTAACCTTATCTCCTGCCATGACCATTGTGAAAGGAAATAGAAACTTGAGACTTCGCAAGGAAGGAGAGAGAGGTCCGAAACTTAAAGAAATATATTCGGACAATATGGAAACTACTTTACCCCAGCCTGTCAAGGAAAGGATTACCGCCCCAAAACGAGTGGTATCCGATTATTCCTTTTTATTGGGAAGAAAGGTGGTCAAGGATATTCCCTCGAAAAATATGGCCATTTTGATAAAAGCCGGTGACGTGGTTACCGTTGACGTGGTTGAAAAGGCAAGAAAACACGGAAAACTTGTCGAACTTACCGTCAACAGCAAAAAGGTATAAAAAAGCAAATCGCCTTGAGGAAAATCAACTCAAGGCGATCCACTAATTATATGATAAGGGGGAAAATTATAACTTATTTTGGCTTTCTTCTAAGCCTTTTTATGTTAACATAAGCAAAGGAAATATGTCAATGTTTTTTTATTACATTTTCCTACAAAATTCTTTGTATTTTGGTAAATTTTGGCACATTCTGGGGATTTTACCAATATGGTGGTAAAATCTCTTATTCTATCCCTGCTTTGCGCCTTACCAAGGTCTCGCCTGCAATGGCGCCGTCCCCTGCTGCGGTTACCACTTGGCGTAAGGTTTTTTCCCTTACGTCGCCAATGATGAATACGTTTTTTATTTTACTTTCGCACTTTTCATCAGTTTGGGCGTATCCGTTTTTGGTTAAGTCTGCAAAAAGGTGAGATTCGGGATTTCGACCTACCGCCACGAAAAGACCGTCAACTTTGATTTCGGCCTCGCCCTCTTCTCCCTTTATCACTATACTGCGCAATAGGTCATCGCCTGAAAGTTTTATAACTTGGCTTTTGAGAATAACTTCGATACCCATTTCCCTAAGTTTTTCAACTGAGGATACGGTAGAGCGCAAAGTATCCCTACGATGAATTAGGATAACTTTGCTTGCAATTCGGTTTAGATAAACCGCATCGGCAACGGCGGTATCGCCACCGCCTACGATTGCAACGGTTTTCTTTTTGTAAAACCTTCCGTCGCAAGTCGCACAGTAGGAAACGCCCCTACCTACGTATTTTTCTTCATCCTCGACACCCAAACTTCTTTCCTTTGCGCCGGTTGCAAAAACGAGCGCCTTTCCTTGATAAGTTTTTCCGTCGGACAAGATTACGCTTTTAATCTCTTCGGTATAATCCGCTTTTACAACCTCACCAAAAATACATTCGGCTCCAAAGCCCATTGCTTGGTTTGCCATATAATCGCTTAGTTCGTAGCCGTGGACGTTGGAAAATCCGGGATAGTTTTGTATTTCGTCAGTCAAGTTCATTTGACCACCGAAAGCCATCTTTTCAATCAATAAAACCTTTAATCCACCGCGTGCGCCGTATAAAGCGCAACTTAGACCACTTGGGCCACCGCCTACAATAATTAAATCGTACATATAGTTCACCTCTTTTTTTATTGTAAGCGAAAAGGGAGAATTTATCAAGTATTCATTATTACAAATTGAAAGGCATAATCTATTTTATGAAAAAGAAATTTTTTGTTATTTTATCCTTTATTCTTTTTATATCAATCCTTTTCGTTGGTTGTGTAAAGAATGATAAAACCGAGGAAAATAGAGAAGGTAAAACCATTGATACCCATCAATTCAACTTGTTTCTTGACGAAGAAAACAATCGCTTGAGAGGAAGTCAAAAAGTTTTCTATCACCTGCCCGACGACGGACTTGAGCATATTGCCTTTCAACTTCATGCAAACGCATATAAGGACGTTGCGGTAAGTGAAGACGAGATTAAAAGCGCTTATCCCGACGGCATTTCTTTTGGCGGTATTGAGATATTTTCCGTAAAGGTTGATGAAGAAGTGGTTGCCCCGGAGTTTTGCGGTAAAAATGAAGTTATTATGGAAATTCCGCTATCCTCTAAGAAATGTTATAATGAGGAAATTGAGATTGAGATTGATTGGGAAATTACCTTTCCCAAAATAAAACACCGCCTTGGTGTGTGGAATGGAGTGTACAATCTTGGCAACTTTTATCCCGTCCCCTGCGTTTATCAAAATGGTTTTGTAACCAATGATTTTTACACCCTTGGCGACCCTTATTTTTCTGATATTGCAAACTTTGAGTTTGACTTTGATATCCCCTCTCAATACACCCTTGCTTGCGGTGGCGCTTTAAGTGAGATAACGCCTCTTGAAAAGGGTAGAAAAAATGTAAAATTTAAGGGAGAAAAAATGCGAGACGTGGGGTTTGTGCTAAGTGATAAATTCGTTATGCGCTCGGCAATGGTTGATGACTGCAAAATTACCTATTACTACCTTGAGGATAAAACTCCCGTTGATACAATAAATCACGTGAAGACGGCGTTGGAATTTTTTGAGGACACCTTTGGTGAATATCCCTATAAATCTTACGGCATAGCGCAAGCGCCCTTTGCTTTTGGCGGTATGGAATACAGTGGTTTTTGTCTTGTATCTCCTCACGAAAAACAAGAGGATTATTTTTATACCCTAACCCATGAAACCGCCCATCAATGGTGGTATTCGAAGGTGGGAAACAATCAAATTCTTGAAAGTTGGCTTGACGAAAGTTTGACTGAGTTTTCCACCTTTTATTTCTATAAAAACAAAAGCGAAAAAACCTATAAATCCCTAGTGGAAAAAGCCTATGACAACTATATTTTTTATAGCGGTATTACAGGGAAAACGGGCGAAGGCAGTGAAGTGGAAAATAGTCTTGAAAAGTTTACCTCGTATAGCTATTATTACAACGTCTACGTCAAGGGCGCTTTGATGTTTGATAGTCTTTACAAAATCAAGGGAGAGACTTTTATTTCCGCCCTTTGCGATTATGGAGAAAAATACGCCTTTTCAATTTCAAACAGAAAAAAGTTTATCAACTCCCTTGAAAACTCCTTACAATGCGAGCTTGAAAGTTATTTCGCCCCTTGGCTTGAAGGAAAAGTTTTAATTTGTAAATATTGAATAAAAGACCGTCAAAAAACCTCTTATACGCAATAAGAGGTTTTAATTTTGGCGTACTAATTAACAAGCAACAACACAATATAAAATATCTTTTTACAACTGAAATATTATTTTAGCACTTTTTTGCACCAAGTTCGTTTTCCGCATTGAGGACATTTGAAATAGCGAGTTGTTCCTACGTGCATTGAGAAAAATGCCTGAGTGTAGGTAGGTACTATTTCGTGTCCGCAATTTTTGCATTTGTAGGTGCCTATACTTATTTCAAGTTTTAAACTGTAGAAACAAGGAATTAAAAAGACAATGATAATTCCCACAATAGCCAAAATTTGCCAAAGCCCTTCTGGTATGAAAAACACGCACAAAAAGGTGCCGACAAACAAAGCAATCATGCTTACGATCAATATTATCCTCATGCAAATCCAAATTTGTTTTTTCGCATTTTCCATTTCTACGGTCATTTTAATCAAAAGACTTTGATTTTTTTCCTTGTCGTTTACTTCGCATTTTTCTCCGCTTAATAACTCGTTTACCGTGATTTGCAAAATTTCACACAAAGTGAGCATAATTGAAGAGTCGGGCATTGCAATACCCCTCTCCCACTTTGAGACCGCCTTGTCTGTAATACCAAGTTTTTCCGCCAACTGTAATTGAGTTAGATTTACCGCTTTTCGACGCTCGGCAATAAATTTTCCAATTTTAATTTGATCCATAGATAACTCCTTTTGCCCAAATTATACCTTTTATTTGAGAAAAAGTACACCTACCGTTGGTTTAGTTGCATAAAATTACCCATTGGTTGCCACTGATTTTTCAATCATCCTGCGGACGGCAGATCGAACGCTTTGTTTCAAAGCCTTGAGGATATCTTTTTTTCAATTTGTCGATATTCCCTTGTAAAATATCTTCAAGACTTATATCCAACGCCGTTGCCGCCTCGGCAAGATACCAAGCGATATCTCCAAGCTCTTTCATCAAACGCTCTTTGTCTAGGTCGTGGCCTTGCGCAAACCACTTTTTTACTATATCGATTGCCTCGCCCGATTCTCCGCAAAGTCCCATAACGCTGTTGATTAAGACGTCTTTTTTGCTAAGGTTTGGATTTAGG
>JAEDHM010000164.1 GCA_016296985.1 Clostridia bacterium | reverse complement strand
CTACTCTTACCTTGCAAATTAAAGACTCCGAAGGTAAAGTTTACGACGGAATAGGAACTGGATTACCTTGCGGAAACTACGTCCTTGTACTAGGGTATGGCAACGTTGGGATTTCTGAAAACTATAACGTTACTATTGTCAACGGTTCACTTTCCTTTAATAAAGCAGTCATAAACGTCGAATTTAAAAAGGTATTACATCCTTGCACCATGACGTTAAATAAGGATACTATTGTTTACTCTTACAAGGCTCCTTATTATGACCTTACTTTGTTAGACAATGAGGTAAGCGAAAATCTTGAAATTGTATTTATTGGTGACGACGGAAATTTCTATGATTTTCAATCACTTCCTATGGGGGTTGGCGTTTATCAAATTTCCGCAAGAGGTGAATTTTCCAATTATACCCTAAACGTCTCTTCAGCTGACTTGTTGTTGTACACTCCAATTCTTCGTTCTGACAACGGAGAAGCTTCTCTAAAAGGTAAATTCTCGCCCTTGTGCGATGCAAAGGTTGTTATGGGCAGTGCGGATGATGACATGAGAGATGCGCTTTCTATTTATGGAAATTTATCAGTGGTAAAGGTTGTAAATATTCAATCGGATATAATCCTTATTGACAATGAAACCATAGATTCATGCGCAATGGATATCAACGTTTCAGATTTAGAAAATTCTGAGGAAATTACTGTTTACGCTAGAAAAAACGGAAACTATCACAAAGTCAGTTTTCTTTCCGCAAACAACAAGATTACCGTCGTTTTAGCCGAAGGCTTCGATGGATTTGTAATTTGCATACCTACGCCTTACGATTATACTTGGATAATAATTTTGGCATGTGGCGCAGCACTGCTTGTTGCCATTGTCGTAGTGTCGATTGTCCTTTATAAGAAAGGTGTGTTTATAAACGGTAAGACAAAAATGGGCGAAAAGGTACAACCTACAATAGGACGTGTTACCGAGGATGAAGAGTTTGAGTCAATGATTGCAAGCTTTGATACCTCTACCGTTTCAAAAGAAAAAACCTTTGCCGAAGAACTTGAAGCTAAAAAGGAAAAAGAACTTTACGAACAATACCGACTTCGTCTTGAGCGATCTCGTCAGGCAGGTGATAAGCGTATTGAAGATATGCTTAAGGCAAAAGGCGTAACTCGAATTGACGACGAAGCGATTATCAGGCAAATGATAGAAAACGATCGCAAACGCGCAAAAGAAATAGAAGAGCAAGAGGCAAGAGAAAAGGCGGAAGCTGAAGCAAAAGCTGCAGCTGAAAGAAGAGTTGTAGTCAAAAAGTCTAGTGGAGACGGAAGTTATACTCAAAAGACTTTTGCTCCCAAGAAAAAGAATAATGACGGAGATATAGATATTTAATGACCAATAAATCAATTTACAACTACGTAAAAAAAGCTCAAGATGACGATAAATTGGTTGTAGCCACTTTCAGAGGCTTTAAAATAACACGCAAAACCTTTTTTAAGCAAGTGGACAACTTGGCCACGTATCTTTTGAGTATGGGCGTAAAAAAGGGTGATGCAGTTACTGTATGTTTACCCAATTTTCCTTCTGCCGTCGTTGCTATGTATGCTATAAACAAGGCGGGCGGAATAGTAAACGTCTTGCATCCTTTGACACCGCCTAAAGCTCTTAGAGAGAATCTTGAGGGGAAAAATTGCAAGATACTCTTTTACTTTGATAATTTTTGCAAAAAAGCTCAAAATGAATTATCTAATTGGCAAGGCAAAGTTATCGTTTGCTCGGCAAGTGATTATCTTAAGGGCATTGAACTTTTTGGAATGTCCGTGAGAGATATATTTCATCCCTCAAGATATTTACCCCCAAAACAATTCATTTTATATCGCAAAACTATAAAAAACAACAAATTGAAGGCAAACTTCCCGGAAATAAAAGGAGAAGACGTCTGTTTATATCTAAACAGTGGTGGAACAACTGGATCCCCTAAAACTGTTAAAATTTCCAATAAAGCTCTAAATGAATTGGCGCCTGCCGTTTCTTCCTTGTGTCGTGAAAAACGCCCCGGTGACTCTATGCTTATGGTTCTCCCGTTCTTTCACGGCTTTGGTATAGGTGTTTGTGTTCATCATTCTTTGTATGCAGGAATGAAAATCGTAATGGTACCATCCTTTAATCCTAAAGCGATAAATTCTATAATTCGCCGTGAAAAGGTAACTCACTTGTGTGGTGTACCAAATATGTTTGATAAGATGATGAAGGAGCGGAATTTTAGGGGCAAGTATTTGTCAAATCTTAAAAATGCTTATTCAGGCGGGGATAGTTTATCTTCAGAAATTAAGGATAAATTTGATAAAATCCTTGAGGAATACGGCGGAAAGGCCAGGCTTGTCGAAGGGTATGGACTTGCTGAAACTGTCGCAGTTAGTGTTTCCAATACCTTGTGGGATAATCAACCTCAGTGTTTAGGCAAAGCAGTGTTAAACAACAAAGCTATTGTTTTAAGTAATGATGATATACCTCTTCCTTGTGGAGAGGTAGGCGAGTTGGCTATATCAAGTCCTTCCATGATGGATGGTTATCTTGAAGGCGAAGATCCTTTCGTATTTTAT
>JAEDHM010000163.1 GCA_016296985.1 Clostridia bacterium | reverse complement strand
CTTCGGGCATTGAATGCCCTCTGAATGACATGCTTCGCTTACGCTCTGAATGACAATATGGGGTGGGTGCTTCGCAAACGGTAGTACGGCTTCGCATTAGGGGATCTCTCGACTATGCTCGAGATGACGGCACTCTTTTCTCACCGCAACTTCACCTTTGGTGAAACTTCACTTGTCATAGACAAACTTCACTTTCCGCAGGAAAACTTCACTTGCAACGCAAACTTCACCACAAATCGGTGTCCTTTCCAGGAGATAAACCCTTTCCAGGAGATTCTTCGGGCATTGAATGCCCTCTGAATGACAGTATGAGGTGGATGCAATAACACGTACAAAAAAAAGGGGCTTTTCAGCCCCGATTTTTTTGTAATTAGATGTTTAAAACGCGAAGAATCTTTCCGCTGAAAATCATGCAGAGCAAGTCGAAAATCCAAATGAGCAAACCGCCGAATACACGGATGATACCTGCAACGATTTTGCCTTCTTTCAAACGGGTGATGATACCAAACAACCAAGCGGTGAAAGGAATGATAGCAAGAATAATGCTAACAACGCGACCTAAACCAAAATAGTCTTTGTTTCTTACTGCTTTTGCCATAAATTAAATCCTCCTTGTGATTCTTCTATTATATACGCAAGAGGTAAAATTTTGCAATACAAAATTTATATCTTCATTGTCTTTTTTTGTTGTTTGCATCATTTTTTCTTTAAAACACTCCTTTCTTCGGCAATTTTCAAGGAAAGTAAGAAAGAAAATTTACCCCCTTGAAAAAGCGTATTTATTATGCTATAATAAATTGGCACCATTTGAAAGGAGTTTTTTGAAAATGGAAAATATTGATTCTTTTCCCATCTACGTCTTTCACGAAGGCAAAAATTATCAAGCCTACAAACTTCTAAGCCCTCACCGTATCAAGGAAAACGGCCAAGTGGGTTGGGTTTTCCATCTTTGGGCTCCTCAAGCAAAAAGTGTTTCCGTCATTGGCGATTTCAACGGTTGGAACAGGTCTTCCCACCCCATGGAAAAAGTTTCCGTGGGCATTTGGCGCACCTTTATCCCCTTTCTTGAAGATTTCGATTTATACAAATACAGCGTTGAAGGCGTTGACGGTCAAATAGTTGAAAAGGCCGACCCCTTTGCGCTCCACACCGAAACACCCCCCAAAAATGCATCTCGCCTTTTTTCAATGGGCAGATACAACTGGGAAGATAAAGATTGGATGGAAAAGCGTAAGGACTACGCTCCCTACAACAAACCTCTTAATATATACGAGGTACACGCAGGCAGTTGGCGTACCTATCCCGACGGACAACCCTTTGGCTATCGCAAACTTGCCGAAGAACTTATCCCCTATTTGCTGGATATGAACTACACTCACGTCGAACTTTTGCCCTTGACCGAGCACCCTTTCAACGGCAGTTGGGGATATCAAGTAACCGGCATGTACGCCCCCACCTCAAGATTCGGCGCTCCCGACGACCTTATGTACTTTGTGGACAAATGCCACCAAGCAGGAATCGGTGTAATTATGGACTGGGTACCCGCCCACTTCCCCAAAGACAGTTTCGGCCTTGCAAAATTTGACGGCGCTCCCTTATACGAATACGCCGATCCTAAAAAGGGCGAGCATCCTCAATGGGGCACCCTAATTTACGACTATGGCAGAAACGAGGTAAGAAGTTTTTTAATTTCTTCCGCAAACTTCTGGCTTAAGGAATACCACATGGACGGTATCCGCATGGATGCCGTTGCAAGTATGCTCTACCTCGACTATGGCAAAAACCCCGGCGAATGGATACCCAACGTTGACGGTGGAAACATAAACCTTGAGGCAGTTTCCCTTTTGAAAGAGTTGAACACCGCGGTAATCAAGGAAAACCCCGGCGTTTTAATGATTGCGGAAGAATCCACAAGTTTCCCCAACATAACGAAGCCCCCCTACGACGGCGGTTTGGGATTTAATTTCAAGTGGAATATGGGCTGGATGAACGACACCTTGCGTTATATGTCCACCGATCCCTTCTTCAGAAAGGATATCCACAACAATATGACTTTCTCTCTCATGTACGCCTTCAATGAAAACTACGTATTGCCCCTCTCTCACGACGAGGTTGTGCATTGCAAAGGCAGTTTGATCAACAAAATGCCCGGCTACTACAACGACAAGTTTGCATCCTTGATGACCTACTTGGGCTATATGTACGCTCACCCCGGCAAAAAACTCTTGTTTATGGGTGGCGAATTCGCTCAATTTATCGAATGGAATTACAACCAAGGCCTTGACTGGATGCTTTTGGACTACGACACCCACAAGGGCGTTCAAAACTTTGTAAGAGATCTAAACCGCTATTACCGTGATACCCCTGCAATGTGGGATCAAGACACCGGCTACGAAGGTTTCAAATGGTTGCAAGTAGAGGATAAAAACAACAACGTTTACGCCTTTATGCGTATTGCAAAGGACGGAAGTTATACCATTGCGGTATTCAACTTTTCAAACCAAGACCTCAAACACTATTGGATAGGGGTACCCGACGACGGAATTTATCACACCGTTTTAGACAGCCGTGATATAAGATACGGAAGCGGTATCCGCCTTGACGACCG
>JAEDHM010000036.1 GCA_016296985.1 Clostridia bacterium | reverse complement strand
TGACAAGCCTACCGAGGACAATCCCGAAGTTGAACTACCTACTCCTGTTTACAAGGACTACGTGAGAATTATAACCGAGGGACTAAACGTAAGAAGTGGCGTTGGCACAAGCTACCCTGTCCTTGCCGTTTTCACAAAGGGTGATTTACTCCCCTATCTTGGTACCGAAAAGGGTTGGTACAAAACCACCGTCCGTGGTCAAATCGGCTACGTATCGGGAAGTTCTGCGTATACCGAACTTTGTCAACTTGAAGTTTCAAATGATGAAAGAATTGAAAGAATAGTAAGCGATGGCGAAAACCTTTTAGGTACGCCCTACGTTTACGGAGCAATCCGTTATCACAACGGTAAGGGCGTTTTGCTTAAAGACTTTGATATAAATGAGTTTGACTGCTCTTCCCTTATGCAATACATATTCTACAAGGGAAACGGCGCTTTGCTTGGACTTACAACCCGTGATCAAGTATCTCAAGGCGCTTTTGTTGAAAGGGATGATATACAGCGTGGCGACTTGCTTTTCTTCACAAACGAGGACCGTGTAAACCAAGAAGGGCTTGAGCGCGTAGGCCACGTTGCATTATACCTTGGAAACAACTATATTCTTCACACCGCATCCGATTATGCGGTTATCGAGGAAATAAGCGACGTCCGTTGGTCCTATTACATAGAAGCAAGACGAATTATTGAATAACGATAAGTAAAAAGAGAATGCCAAAAGGGTGATCTTCTTAGCGGAGAATTTGAACAACGTCGTTAAGTGCGAGCATCGCATTTGACTGCAAACGCAAATGGGCTAAGCCCAAACCCATATTACAGCAAAAAGAGAGAACAGACGGTTCATATCCGAAAATTCTCTCTTTTCTGTTGGTATAAAGTGATATTCTTTGCTGACGCAAAGAGTGATATTGTCGCACAGCGACAGTGATATTGAAGCCTTGCGGCTTCAGTGATATTCTATTCGCCCTAAACTTGCGCAGCAAATATCACTCGGCGTAAGCCGAATATCACTGCGTAGCAATAGAACTCGCCGAAGGCGAATAGAGTTAGCGTTCTCTTTTTTTTCGTTTATTTTAGGATTATAAAAAAAGAGCAGGTTTTCACCTGCTCGATTTTTTTGTTGTTTGCAAAATTCTTATTTTCCCAAGAAGGTTGCGAAGTGCTTAATAGTACGAACCATTTGGCTGGTGTAGCTGTTTTCGTTGTCGTACCAGCTAACAACTTGTACTTGATAAGTATCGTCGTCGATTTTTGCAACCATAGTTTGAGTTGCATCAAACAAAGAACCGTAAGTCATACCAACGATGTCGGAAGAAACGATTTGATCGGTGTTGTAGCCGAAAGATTCATTTGCAGCAGCCTTCATTGCATCATTGATGCCTTGAACAGTAACGTCCTTGCCCTTTACAACAGCAACGAGGATAGTGGTGGAACCGGTAGCGGTAGGAACACGTTGTGCGGAACCGATGAGTTTGCCGTTCAATTCGGGAATAACCAAACCGATTGCTTTTGCAGCGCCGGTGGAGTTGGGAACGATGTTCATAGCGCCTGCTCTGGATCTTCTCAAGTCGCCCTTACGTTGAGGACCGTCAAGGATCATTTGGTCGCCGGTGTAAGCGTGAACAGTGGTCATGATACCGCTTTGGATAGGAGCGTAATCATTGAGAGCTTTAGCCATAGGAGCCAAGCAGTTGGTGGTACAGCTTGCAGCGGAGATGATGTGATCATCAGCAGTCAAAGTGTCGTGGTTAACGTTGTAAACGATTGTGGGAAGGTCGTTGCCTGCGGGAGCGGAAATGACAACGTTTTTAGCGCCTGCATCGATGTGTGCTTGGGCTTTTGCCTTTGAGGTGTAGAAACCGGTGCATTCTAAAACAACGTCTACTCTCAATTTTTTCCAAGGAAGTTCTTTAGCAGCAGCTTTTGCGTAAATGGTGATTTCTTTTCCGTCTACGATAATGGAGCCGGGGGTAACAACTGTTTTTCCATCTTCAGCCAACACGGGGTCTTTGTAATCAACGGTATGACCGCTTCTTACGTAGTTGCCTTGCATTGTGTCGTACTTCAAAAGATGAGCGAGCATTTTGGGGCTTGTCAAGTCATTGATAGCAACGATTTCAAATCCCTTTGCGCCAAACATTTGTCTGAAAGCCAAACGGCCGATTCTGCCAAAACCGTTAATTGCAACTCTTACTTTTGCCATATTGATATAATCCTCCGATTAAAAATTTTTTCCTTTGCCTATCGGCATTTTTTATTATACAACAACTTGCCTAAATAAACAAGTGTTAATTTTATTTTCACCTTTCTTGAAGGTTTTTCTAAAAAGTATACTGTTTTTGTTGATTTAATTTTTGCAATTGAGGGGAAAATCAATGATTTTCAAGACTTTTCCCTGAACAATTCAACAACTAGGCCTTGCCTGCGCAACCCAAAACGTCAACGAGCTTGTGTCTTACGATTTCCTTGATGTTTGCGCGAGCGGGTTTGAGATATTCACGAGGGTCGAACTTGTCGGGATGCTCGGAGAAGAACTTGCGGATTGTACCAGTCATACCCAAACGAAGGTCAGAGTCGATATTGATCTTACAAACGGAAAGCTCGGCGGCGTGACGGAGTTGTTCTTCGGGAACACCGATTGCGTTGGGCATTTTGCCACCGTAAGTGTTTACCATCTTAACGTAGTCTTGAGGTACGGAAGAAGAACCGTGAAGAACGATGGGGAAGTTGGGTAAACGTCTGCTTACTTCTTCCAAAATATCAAATCTCAATGCGGGGGGAACCAAGATACCCTTTTCATTTAAGGTGCATTGTTCGGGTTTAAACTTGTATGCGCCGTGGCTTGTGCCAATTGCGATTGCGAGAGAGTCAACGCCGGTTTTAGAAACGAATTCTTCAACTTCTTCAGGACGGGTGTAAGAACCTTCGGCGTGGCAAACATCGTCTTCAATACCTGCCAAAGTGCCAAGTTCGCCTTCAACTACAACGCCGTGGTCGTGAGCGTATTCAACAACCTTTCTGGTTACTTCGATATTCTTTTCAAAAGAGTGAGCAGAACCGTCGATCATAACAGAGGTAAATCCGCCGTCGATACAAGCCTTGCAGGTTTCAAAATCGGGACCGTGGTCAAGGTGTAAAACGATGGGAATTTCGGGACATTCTAAAACTGCAGCTTCAACCAATTTTACCAAATAGGTGTGATTGGCATAGGCGCGAGCGCCCTTGGAAACTTGAAGGATTACGGGAGCCTTTTCTTCACGGCAAGCTTCGGTAATCGCTTGAACGATTTCCATATTATTTACGTTAAAAGCGCCTACGGCATAACCGCCTTTGTAAGCTTTTTCAAACATTTCTTTACTGGTAACTAGTGGCATAAGTTAACCTCCTTTTAAATTGCACATTTATATTACCACAGTATGCTTTTGTTTTACAACAAAAAAAGCAACTATTCTTGCAAATTATCTTCATTTTTCGCAATAGGAAGAGAGAAATAAAACTCGCTTCCTTCCCCTATTTTGCTGTTGACACCGTAGTCAACTTGGGGGTGCGAATCTAAAATCGCCTTTACGATAGAAAGCCCCAAACCGCTTCCCACAACGGCGCGGACGTGCTCTTTCGCCCTGTAGTAGCGTTGCCAAATAAGCTTTGCTTGTTCGCTGTCCATACCCTTGCCGGTATCCCTTACGCCAAAGCGGACTCTCTCTCCTTCTCTCTTCAAGGTTATAAAGACGGTTTTGTCTTCACCGGTGTAGTTGATTGAATTGCTGATAAGGTTGTACAAGACAAGCTCCATACGAGTAGGGTCGCCCAAAACTTGAATATCTTCTTCAACGTCAGCAAAAAGGTGATAGCCGTTAAGTTCTTCAAAAACCTTAAAACTGTCCTTTACCCTGTTTGTGGTATAACTTAAATTGAACACTTCTCTTTTTATCTCGCCGGCATTACTTTCAAGTTGAGAAAGGTTGAGCATATCTCTGACAAGAACGGTAAGCCTGTCCGTTTCCTTTATAATGCTGTCAAGGTGTTGATTACGTTTTTCAGGCTTATCCCCCGAAATATCCCTTATCAACTCGGCATAGCCTTTGATTATGGTCAAAGGGGTGCGCAAGTCGTGGGATACGTTGGCAATAAGTTCGCGCCTTAAGGTTTCCGCCTTGCTTACCTCGGCGGTAGCGTAATTTAAGGTTGTTGCAAGCTCTTTAATTTCAGAAAAACCGCTTTCCTTAAATTTGATATCCGTTTTGCCTTTGGCAAACTCTTCCGCCGAATGGGAAAGGTTTTCAAGGTCCTTGCTTATCATACCGCTTATCATAAAACTTATGATAAAGGATAAAACAACCACGGTTGCGGTGAAAATCCACATTTGGGTGATTAGCATTTCTTTGGTAGAGTTGATTTGCCCCAGGTCGTAGTGGATAACCAAAAATTCGCTTCCCTTATTCCCAAGAGCGCAAACGTAGGTAACCGAATCGTCCATTTCTGAATTGAGAATAAAACTTTTTTCTCCCGATGCGACAAACTCGGAAACCGCCCTTTTTATCTCCTTACCCGATTTTGTGGTAAGAGTTAAAACTCCGCTTGTGCCGTACTGACTTTCTTGCGAGAAAAATTTTACGCTTAAATCGCCACCGTCGGATTCTAAGACGAAAAGAGTAACGTTTTCACTTTTTGCATAGTCGGTGAAAGTGGTTTTGTAATCAATATTTGAATAGGCGGAAACAAGGGCTGAACTGTCCTTTTCAAGGTTTGAAATGCGGTAACTTGTAAAATAAACGTCAAACAGAAAAACTTGTGTAAGCCAAGCAAAACCCAAAATAACCAAGGTAAAAACAATAAATGCAACCCATATACTGAATCGCACGCCCTTTACGTTTACCTTTTTTTTCAACCAAAGACGAATTTTGCTTTCCTTGTTTTTCATACCAAATTATTTTACCATTTTTAATTGACTATGTCAATAAAAAGTATAAAAGGACAAGGCGAGGGCATACTGTTACGACTAGGTTAAGGGATTTTAATTGCCCCTATCTTGACATAAAATGCAGTGGTTTGTATAATAAAAAGACAAAGGAGTTATTATGAGCAGAATCCTTATTGTTGACGACGAAAAAGAAATAAGGGACGTTATCCGTGAATACGCCACCTTCAACGATTACGAGGTACTTGAAGCATCAAACGGCTTCGAGGCGGTAGTTGCTGTGAAAGAAAATTCTATCGACCTTATTATTATGGATATAATGATGCCCGGTCTTGACGGCTTTGGCGCAGTAAAGCAAATTAAAAAAATTGCGGATATTCCCACCATAATGCTTTCCGCAAGGGGTGAAGAATACGACAAACTTTTCGGTTTTGAATTGGGCGTTGACGACTACGTTACAAAACCCTTCTCCCCTCGTGAATTGATGGCAAGAATCTCCGCTATCCTAAAGCGTAAAGACGGAAAGGTAAGGGAAAATAAGAAAGAAGTTTTCGGCGGACTTGTCATTGACGTTGACGGAAGAAGCGTTACCGTTGACGGCAAGAAAGCGGATTTAACGCCAAAAGAATACGACCTTTTGTTCTACCTCGTAAAAAACAAAGGAGTCGCCATGAGCCGTGAAAGCATCCTAAGCGACGTTTGGGGTTATACCTTCTTCGGCGAGGACAGGACGGTGGATACCCACATAAAAATGCTCCGCTCAAACCTTGGGGTTTATCGTGATCATATCGTAACTTTGAGAGGTATGGGGTATAAGTTCGTGGAAAAAATTGAAGAATAAAAAAATTGAAGAATAAAAACAAGGGACAGGCGACTGTCCCTTTTTTAATATATCATTTTTTAATTGTTGCAACTTGAAACAAGGTAAATTATATTCTAAACCCGCCCTTCAAAAGTTTTGCAAGTTGCAAGTTTAATTGAACGATAAGTTCTTCATTGTTGACTGTTTTTTGCATAAGGGAAATTATACTTTCCGCCGCCTCTTGATTATCACCGCTTGACAACAACCTTCTCATAGTGAAAACTCCTTCAAGTTCTTTTTGAGTAAGCAACAATTCTTCTCTTCTCGTACCGCTTCGTAACAAGTCGATTGCAGGGAAGATACGTTTTTCGGAAAGACGTCTGTCAAGGTGAATTTCCATGTTGCCCGTACCCTTAAACTCTTCGTAAACGATATCATCCATACGGCTTCCCGTATCCACCAAAGCGGTGGCGATTATGGTAAGCGAACCACCGTTTTCAATGTTTCTCGCCGCACCGAAAAAGCGTTTAGGCATATAAAGGGCAACAGGGTCAACACCGCCTGATAAGGTTTTGCCCGAGCTGGGAACGATAACGTTGCTTGCCCTTGCCATACGAGTTAAACTGTCAAGCAAAATTACCACGTCCTCGCCGTCCTCAACCATGCGTTTTGCCCTTGCCAAAACAAGTTCGGCAACTTTGATATGGTTATCGCTTTCTTCATCAAAGGTGGAATAAATAACTTCACCTTTGGTGGAGCGTTGCATATCGGTAACTTCTTCAGGTCTTTCGTCAATCAAAAGTACCATAAGTTTGCACTCGGGGTGATTGATTGAGATGCTGTTTGCGATCATTTTCAACAAGGTGGTTTTACCTGCCTTAGGGGGTGATACTACCATTGCGCGTTGACCTTTTCCTATGGGAGCGATAAGGTCGATTGCCCTTACTGCAAGTTCGTTTCTTTGTCCTTGCAATTCAAGACGTAAACGCTCTTGAGGGAAAATTGGGACAAGTTTGTCAAAATCTTTTCTATGTTCTAAGTATTCGAGAGGCTTTCCGTTTACGCTTTGAACGGATACAACTGCCGGGGGTTTGCCCTCGGCGGAAGAAGGCTTGCAATAAGCGGTTATATAATCCCCCGCCTTCAACCCCATACGGCGAATTTTAATATTGGCGATATAACTATCTTTCGGACTGTTTCTAAAGTTTGATGCCCTCAAAAATCCATAGCCGTCGGGTAAAATTTCCAAAATACCGCTACGAAGTTCGCATTGTTCTAAAGAAATTTCTTCCTCTTGATTAAAACGGCGTTGATTTTGCTTGCCGTTGTTGTTTGTTACGCTGTTTTTTTGCTCGGCGTTTTCCTCTTCCTTCTTTTGAGGATTCATAGGTTTTAAGGGAGCGTTGTTTACCTTGTCTCCCCCTGCGGAATAAGCGCCGGTTGACGTTGAATCGCAAAAGGTTTTCGATCTGGTATAACCCTCTTTACCTTGACCGTTGCGGTTGAAATTTCCGTTTTTATTTCCACCGTTTAACCTTGTGGGAGTACCCTTTTCGTAATGGCGAGAGGTTTTGTTACCCTCTTCCGTTTGCGGTTTTTGAGTCTCGGGTTGTTCACGAGGCTTGACCTCGGGTTGAGGTTGAGTTTCGGGTTGTTGAGGTAAATCTTCGGGTTGCGAAGTTTTTGTTTCTTCGGCTAGTTCTACCATCACCCTTTCCTTTTTCTCAATGATTTTTGCAATCAAATCGCTTTTTGAATAGGTAGTAGGTGATTTTACACCAATTTTCTTTCCTAATTCGCGCAATTTGATAATACTTGTATCAGCCAAGCTTTCTGCGGTAATCAAAGACCAATTAATCTCTGCCATAAAAACCTCCAATGGATAAAAGCTTATTCTTTTAGAATAACGCCTAAATAAATTTTAAATTGAGTATCTTTCGTTAAATATCACCGCATAGGAAATATAGGCGCCGAGCAAAGCCTTTTAACGCGATATATTTCCTAAATTTTGGTGTAAATCAAATGGCGTTGCGCCATTGAAAATTTGAATAAAATTATCTTTTGAAAACGAAGACTTTTGTTTCAAAGTCGCCGTCAAAATCCGTTCTGTCAAGTTCGATAGAATCACCTTCAACATAGGTGATATTTTCTTCATCAAACAAATCGGTAAAATCGTCAACAGGTGCGATATCGTAATTGCAATCGCTTGTTTTGTAGTGCATAGGAACAACTATGCTGGGCATAATTTTTTCAACGAAGTCCTTTGCTTCTTCAGCGGTGATGGTGTACTTTCCGCCAACGGGTACTAAAAGCACGTCAACGGAGCCGATAGCCTCAAGCAACATGGGAGAACAAGTTTCGCCGATATCACCCAAATGGCAAACGTCAACGCCGTCAAGTCTGTACTTGAAAACCAAATTTTCGCCACGCAAAGCCCCCTCTTTATCGTCGTGATAGCTAAGCATGCTTAAAATGTCAACGCCGTCAACTTCGTATCCGCCACGCTCGTCGATAATCAAGGGTTTTCCCTCGACGTTGTCCAAACAGTCGTGGTCGCCGTGGTGGTGGGAAAGAGTAACCGCATCAGCGGTAACCTTGGGCATAAATTCGCCAACGGTTTTGTCGTAAGGGTCGGTAAGGATTGTTGTTCCCGTACTTTCGGTAAGTCTGAAACAAGAATGTCCCAGCCATTGAATTTTCATATTTCCTCCTGCTTATTGTGCGGAATATTTTTCAATAAGTTCGTGTATTTTGTCGTGAGGGTCAAGCAACTTGCTTACAGAATTAAGTTGGTTGCAAGCGGAGATAATGTATGCGATAAACTTGCTCATATCCGCCTTGATAAACCACTCGGTTTCCTCAAGTTGAGGTAAGGTGTAAGTGAGGTTTGTAGATACGACGCCGTCGATAATCCCCTCTTCATAAGCCTTTTGGAATTTTGCAGGGCCTTCGGTAAACATAGCAAAGGTTGCTGCAAGGAAGATACGTTTTGCGCCACTTTCCTTAAGGTGTTTTGCAATGGATATCATCGACTCGCCCGTTGCGATTATGTCGTCGGCAACGAAAATGCTTTTGCCCTTGACGTCAGTTCCGATATACTCGTGAGCAACGATGGGATTTCTTCCGTTTACAATGGTGCTGTAGTCACGCCTTTTGTAAAACATACCGAGGTCAACGCCCAAAACCGATGCGTAGTAAATATTTCTTGCCATTGCGCCTTCGTCGGGAGATACCACCATAAAATGTTCTTTATCCAACTTCAAATCGGGCACGTGACTAAGCAACGCTTTGAAGATTTGATAAGTAGGCATAAAGTTGTCGAAACCTACCAATGGGATTGCATTTTGAACACGAGGATCGTGAGCGTCAAAGGTAATAACCTCGGTTACTCCCATACTCTCAAGTTCTTGCAACATAATTGCGCAGTCAAGGGATTCGCGAGTGGTACGCTTGTGTTGTCTGCCACCGTAAAGGATTGGCATTACAACGGAAATTTTGTTTGCTTTTCCGCCCAACGCTGAAATGATACGTTTTAAGTCGGCGTAGTGATCGTCGGGGGACATGTGGGAAACCATTCCAAACATGTTGTAGGTGCAACTGTAGTTGCCGACGTCGCATATGATATAGACGTCCATACCCCTTACCGTTTCCTTTATAAGGCCTTTTCCGTCACCCGAGGTGAAACGGGGACAACTTGCCTCAATCAAAAAGGTGCGTTTGCGATAGGGTTTGTTTTGCTTTACCGCCTCTTGATTATACCAATCAACCAAATACTTGTCGATTTTTTGGGCAATTTCTATTGCGCCTTCAAGGGGAATAATACCAAGAGCAGGATGCTGAGTGTCAAAGTTGAATGGGGTTTCTAAAAAGGCTGACATACTAAACTCCGAAAATCAAAATTGTATTCACTGCCTAAATGATACCACGAAATAAAAATATAATCAATTAAAATAAATAACTTTGGTATATGAAAAAGAGGGATCAATAAAAAGGAACGTCGCATTTCCAACACTTTTCCCTTTTTTCCGGTTGTTTTGCGCCACAGCAAGGACAAATATATCCACCGTCTTCCTTCAAGGGTTTGACTGATTCGGGTATCCTAGTGTCGTCCAGTGCGTTTTGATATTTTTTTATGATCTTTTCGCGGAAATCCCTTATGTCTTGTTCTTCCCTCAGTTGAGCCAATCGCTCTTCTTCCTTTCTCTTTTCTTCCGCTTTTCTTTGCATTTCTTCAAATTTCAAACTTCCAACGCTGGGACGAGAGGAAAGTTCGAGCAAGTTGTCAAGAACTTCGGCGTTAAGTTTGTTTTCCTCCCTCAACTTTTCCATTTGCTTGTTCAAACGCCAAAATACAAAGGATAGAGAACAAGTGATTATGGCAATCAAAAGTCCTAAAAAGAAAAGCCAAAGATTATCATTGTAGACAAAGGCGAAACCGCCCAAAAGAAGAGAGATAACACCGGCGATTACAGCGATTATGCAAAGGATTTTTACAATCTTTTTCTCGTTGGGTTTTTTCATAATCTTATTTTAACATTGAATAGAAAAACTGTCAATGCGTAATTTTTATTTCCCCGAAGAATAGGGAGTTTTAGGCAACTTTATAATTTACCTCAATCCCCTTTGCGCTTTCTGCCCGTTCAATAAAATCAATTACTACGTTGGACAAAATTCCAAAGCCCAAACCCTCATTTTCGGTATCCGCAATCTTGAAGGTTGCAACGCCGATAACTTGACCGTACATATTGCATACCGGACCACCTGAATTGCCGGGGTTTAGGGCAGCGTCGGTTTGGAAAACGTCAACGGTAAACTCGCCGTTGCTGTCGCTGTCGGCAAACTTGCGGTAAGGACTGCTTACGATGCCGTTTGTAACCGCCAATCCATAACCTTGCGCGTTTCCGATAACCACCGTTTCTTCACCCATGGTAAGCATATCCGAATCGCAAAAAGTAAGGGGCTTTATGGTTTCGGGTTTTACGCCTGTAAACCTAAGCAAAGCCAAATCGTTTCGACTGTCAGTGTATAACAACTCAAGCCTATAGCCTGCGCTTCTGTGCAAGGTACTGCCCTCGATAAAATTGGCGACAATGGTATCATAAGTGCCCGTTTTAACGGTGTTAATCCATCCGCCGGTACTGTATTCATAGGTAACGACGTGGCAATTTGTAATTACGTAACCGTCGTCACTTATGATAAATCCGGTCGCCTTGCCCGCGACGTTGGGATTTGAACTTAAGGAGCAAGAGATTTCCAAAACCGAGTCGAGGTTTGAAGAAATTACGCTTAGGGTTGCGCTTGAATAGTCTTCGGGAAGATAGTAATACCTTTTATATTCCTTCAAGGCGGCGTTTACTTGATCTTTCACTACCACTGAAGAGATAACGGCGCACAAAACCACCGTCAAAATCAAAAGTACCGCCATAACTATGGAGATAATCAACATAGTTTTGCGTGTTTTTTGCAAAGCCTCAACACCATCCCTTTCAGGTTTGCGCGGAGGCTCGTAATATAAATTGTTATTGCTTTCAGGACTGTCGAATTCGTCGAAAACTCCCATGATAACCTCTTGAATATTTTATACTTCTTGTCACCAATATAAAACCAAAATCTTAAAAAGAGTTTAAAGGGCGAAAATATTTTTCATTCTGTCCGCGCCTTCTTGCAAAAACTTTTCCGCATCTAAATCGTTGAGTCCTGCAAAAGCCTCAAGGGTGTAGTCCCCTGAATACTTGACTTCACGAAGTTTTTTTGCAACCGACTCCCAGTCGATTTCGCCGTCGCCGGGAAGAAGGTGTAAATCGTTTTTTCCATCACAGTCGGAAAGGTTTGTAGCAATAAGACGGTTTGCATATTTTGTAATTATATTGCCCTTCAAGTCCCCAACCATTGCGGCGTGACAACTGTCATAACAAAAATATATATTTTTGACCTTTTCAAAAAGTTCGTCGAAAGAGGAGTCGGGGGTGTTTTCTACTGCAAGTTTTACCCCTTCTTCGTCGGCGAAATTTGCAAGCTCTTGCAAGTTTTCAATGCCGTATTCCGTAAGGTTTTCCGCATGAATAACCAAAATGGGAATGCCCCTTTCCTTACAACCTCTTATCCAAAGTTTGTAGGTTTTTAAAGTGTCTTTTCTGTAGTAGTGACCGTTGTTTAGGTATGCAGTCATATTGATAGGCGCATGGGCGTAAGAAACCTTGATTTTCTTTTCCCTAATCTCGCTGTCCTGCTCGTGCTCGGCAACGCCTGAATCCAAACGGAAATCGGCGCCACGCCAAAGGGCTACGCCACCAAAATACTTTTTGATAAGAGAAAAACGCTCTTCAGCGGAAAGGTTGAAACCAAAGTATGCATATATAGATAACATATCGTGCCTCGCTTTATTTTTTGCTTGTTGTATTATTATACATTTTTTCCTCGTTGTTGTAAAGAAAAATACAAAATCGCGGATTTTTGCGGTGGACATAGTCGCACTGTCGTCTGGATAACGGTAAATTTATTCGCCGAAAAAACAACTGTTTCGCCTTAGGGTAACCTTTCCAGGAGATTCTTCGCTTGCGCTCTGAATGACAGAATAGAAAGTACCGTCATCTCGAGCGTAGTCGAGAGATCCCCT
>JAEDHM010000162.1 GCA_016296985.1 Clostridia bacterium | reverse complement strand
TCCCTTTGCGACTTCAGCAAAGACGGAACTGTCAACTCCCCAACCGTGTAAAAGGAAAATTGGATTTCCTTTTCCGCATATTGAATAATAAAGCGTTTTTCTACTCCTCCAAATATAGCCAGTATATCACGGCGTTTTCGCCGTCCATATAATAGCGCGGTCTTACCCCTGCAAGTTTGAAACCATATTTTTCATACAACTTGCGAGCGACTAGGTTGCTTTCTCTCGCTTCAAGAGTTATTGCGTTTGCTTTAAGATTTTTTCCTTCGGAAATGATTTTTTCCACAAGAAGATTACCAAAGCCTTTCCCCCTGCAATCAGGACGTACCGCTATATTCATTATATGCACTTCGTCTAAAACGTGACTATAACAACAATACCCAATTACCTTTTCGTCCTCAAACAAAAGTTTGTAAAAAGAATCGGGCATTAAAATTTCCGACAAAATCATGGCAACGTTCCAAGGGTCGGGAAAACAAATTCGTTCTAATTCTTCTAAAATTGCAAGATCGTCTATGGTAGCATCACGAAAGCTTGTCGTCATCCTTTCTTTCCGCCTGTGATTTTTTCATATAGAAAGGTTCTAACTCAAAAACGGTTTCACCTTTCGCCAACTTTTCAGCGCCCACCTTGCACGAGGTCTTCGACATAAAACTTTGATACACTAAATGATCTTTGCCTTGCAAATCTTCTTGAGTATATTCACCAAAATCAGAAAAGGCACCGTTTTTATAGATAGCTCCGTAAAAGGCGTTATGTCCTGCATCGACTAAACATAAAGTTCCATCATTTGCGTATTCTTTCATAAGCTCGAAGGTGTTGACAGAAAGCAAAGGTTTTGACAAAGAAAATCCAAAAGCATTTGCAACTGAGACGCCGATACGTATTCCGGTAAACGAACCGGGACCGACTACGCAAGCAATACCATCGACTTCGTGAAGAGAAAGATTATTTTCTTTCAAAACGCCGTCAACAAGAGGAATAATATTTTGAGAAGTAACTCCCTTTCCTCCTGTAATAGTCTTTTCAAAAATTTCATTTTCGCAAAGCAAAGAAACTGAAAGTCCGTTTGCCGTATCAATTCCTAAAATTTTCATAGATAGAAACCCTTCTTGTTTCGTCATCAATATATTCAATATCAACGCAAATAACTTTACTAAATTCAAAAAGTGAAATATTCCACTCGACAACACAAACTGCATCAAGGTTGTCGTAATATTCGTAAAAGCCCAAGTCTTCGTCTTCACCTTTTCCCAAACGATACATATCAAAGTGATAGAGGTTTAGATTTCCTTCGTATTCGTTTAAAATGGTGAAAGTAGGGCTTGTAATAGGCTCGGTAATCCCCAAAGCCAAAGCGATACCCTTTGTGAAAGTGGTTTTACCTGCGCCCAAATTTCCGTTTAGCAAAATAGTTTCGCCACCTTTTAGGCGACTTCCCAAATCTTTACCTAGCGCAACTGTTTCAGCATGTCCTTTTACGATATATTCCATAGCAAGATTATAAACTTTTTCTATCAATTTGTAAAGGAATTGATAAAAGTCTTGCATTTTGAGATAAATGGTGCTATACTCAACTTATTCTTTGAGGCGGAGTGAAAATCTCCACCGGCGGTACAGTCCGCAAGCGAAAGCAGATTGGGCGAAATTCCCAAACCGACAGTAAAGTCTGGATGAGAAAAGGATGGTGTTTTATGAAAGATAATTTTTTTGACGGCAACCTTCCCGAAACTGAAGAAAACGGGAAAATCACTTGTGAGGAAGTTTCCTCTATTCAACAAAAAGACAACGAAATTCTTCAAAGTCAACCTTGCGACGAGGTAATTTTTGACGTTGCTCACGAAAGCAAACCTGAAGAAGAAAATACTGAAGAAATTGAACAGTTGACCGAAGAAGAGTTGAAGCTAAAGCGCAAGAAGAAAATCATAAGCCATACTAAAAAAATAACTATTACGGCTATGTTTTCCGCTTTATCTTTTTTGCTTTATTTCATAGGTCGCTATTGTTCGCTTCCCTTTATGTTTGCCCCTTGGCTTGACTTTCAAATTTCCGAGCTACCCGCCATTTTGGTTGGATATATGTTTGGTCCGCTTTGGGGTTGCGCAGTCATAGCGGTAAAGTGTTTGATAAAACTTCCCATGACAAGCTCGGGCGGTACGGGTGAACTTTGCGACTTTATATTGGGTATTGTTTTAGTTCTTACTTCCTCCTTAATTTATCTCAAAAAGAAGGATAAAAAGCACGCTCTTATCGGTTTGCTTTGCGGAAGTTTGCTTGCAGTTATGGTTGCAGTTCCCCTCAACCGTTTCGTCATCGTTCCCTTCTTTTGCAACGTTATGGGCGGATTAGAAGTTATTGCAGGCGCTTGCTCGACCTTATACCCTAAAGTCAACGCTGACAATTTTTACACGTACTATTTGCTTTTGTCGGTTGTCCCTTTCAACCTGTTGCGTTGCTTGATTATTACGGGATTTACCTTTATCGTTTACAAAAAACTTTCAAAGGTTATAAAGAAATTTATCGCAAAATATAGGCTGATTTCTCCGACTCTGAAGGCTGTGGGTTCAATTCCCGTCGGGCAGACCATTGCAAACCACGTAGATACGTGGTTTGCTTTTTTTTTTTTTTAAACTGAAATAATTCAAAAAATCCC
>JAEDHM010000161.1 GCA_016296985.1 Clostridia bacterium | reverse complement strand
GAATGACAGTATGGGGTGGGTGCTTTGCAAAGGATAGTACTGCTTCGCCTTAGGGAATAACCTTTCCAGGAGATTCCACGCTTGCGCTCTGAATGACAGTATGAAGAATCGCTTACGCTCTGAATGACAGTATGGAGAATCGCTTACGCTCTGAATGACAATGGGGTGGGTGCTTAACAAGGGTAAAACTGCTTCGCCTTAGGGAATAACCTTTCCAGGAGATTCCACGCTTCGCTCTGAATGACAGTATGGAGAATCGCTTGCGCTCTGAATGACAGTATGGAGAATCGCTTGCGCTCTGAATGACAGTATGGGGTAAAAGAAAAAAGCGAGGAATGCTCGCTTTTATCTTTTTGTTTAATACTCCTTGATAGATACTTCGCCGGAGTTTACCTTTTGATAACCTCCACTTTCGTTTTTTACCGTCAGGGAAAAGTCTTCGTTTAGACTTAGGACCAAGGCGTTGTATTTTTGGTTGCCCGAGATGATTTCTACCTTTTTACCCACCGTTATGCAATGTTTTTTATAGCGTGAGTAGGGGGTTGAGTAAGAGTCAAGGTTGTCAAGTCGGGCGATAATTTCAAGGGCAAGTTTTTTGATTGAAAATTTCTTTCCGCTTATTTCCTCAAGGGTGGTGAGGATTTTGGCGATTTCAGGGGGGAAGTCCTCGCTTTTTCCCAAAACGTTGAGTCCGATTCCGATTACGGCGTAACCGTTTTTTACCTCGGTCAAAATTCCGCAAAGTTTTTTCCCCTCGAAAAGTATATCGTTTACCCACTTGATTTGGCTTTCTATTCCGCAAACCGCTTTGATGGAATCCATAACCACAAGGGCGGTTTTGGGGGTTAGGTTTTCAAGCCCTTCGGGGGAGTTTGGTTTGAAAAGATAGGACATATAAAGCCCCTTTCCCTTGGGGGAGCTAAAACTTTTTCCCAGTCGTCCCCTTCCCTTGCTTTGTCCTTTTGCGATAAAAACGCTTCCGGTCGGCAAACTTTCCCCCTTTTCCTTCAAAAGGTCGTTGGTAGAGGGCAGGGTAGAAAAAAGGCGGATTTTTCCAAATCCCCTTTTTCTTTTATGGTTTGCGCAAAAAAATGAAGTCATTATCTCAATTCAACACCGCCGTCAACCTCGACGAAAGAGGTTTGGAAAAAGGCGGTTACGCATTGTGTCATGCGGTTGATATCTTCGGCTCCTACCGTTTCGGTTGCCGAGTGCATTGCAAGTTGGGCAAGTCCAATATCACAAGCTTTGATTGCAAGTTGGGAGGAGGTTATAAGTCCTAAAGTACCGCCACAACGCAAGTCCGAGCGGTTGTAGTAGTCTTGATAGCAAATTTCTGCCTTGTCGAGCATTGCCTTGATTAAAGCAGAAGAAAGACCGTCGGTTGAGTAGTTGGTGTGGTGCTTGATTACGATACCTTTGTTGAGATATACCTTTTGGGCAACGTCGCTTTTTTCGGGGTGGGCAGGGTGTACTGCGTGGCCGTTGTCGATAGAGAGTGCGAAACCGTTTTGTAAAGCGGACAAAAATTCGATTTCACCAAATCCCATAGCCGAGTTGATATAGCATAGTACGTCCTTAAGGAAGGATGAGCATGCTCCTTGCTTGGTGCCACTTCCGATTTCCTCGTTGTCGAAAAGGCAAGCGACGGCAATCCCTTTGGGGTTTGCGTTGATAATAGCCTGAATTGAGGAGAAAGCGCTAGTCAAGTTGTCGATACGGGGGGATACCAAAAACTCGTTGTTTCTACCGCAAAAAGCAGGAGCGTGAGCAGGCACGCAATAGAGGTCGGCATCAATGATTTCTTTGCTTGAAAGTAGGGGATAGAGTTCTTTATCGCTACCGCCGAGAAGGGGTTGCATATCCACTTGCACGTTGAGGGAAAGTTTGTCGTTTACCTCAGGTTGGTGGTGGATTGCTACGCTTGGGATATTTACGCAAAAATCGCTTGCGTAGTTTAGGGCGCTTATTCCCTTTTCGCTTTTACAAATGATACGGCCTGCGATTTTAAGGGGAATATCAAGCATACTGTGTAAAATCAAACCGCCGTATCTTTCGGCGTTGATTCTCTTTCCCTCGGCGCTGTCGGTGAGCAAACTTCCCTTTACCTTAAGGGCAGGACTGTCGGTGTGACTTTCTGCAATATTGAAAGCGTAGTTGGTCAAATCGCCAATGGAAAAAGCGATAAGGGCGCTTCCGTTTTTGATAACGTAAAACTTGTCGCCTTTTTTTAAACTTTGCTTTTTGCCAAGGTCAAGGGCCCTAAAGCCCTTTTCCTCCAGCATATTTTTTGCATTTTCTACCGCATGAAAAGCGGTGTAGGATTTTTCAAGATATTGAGTAATATTCACGGCTATCTCCTATTTTCTACTTCTCTTTTGAGGGGGCGCGCCCTTTCTGGGTGAGCGTTTCTTTTTGGGTTTGGGCGCTTCTTCAACAACCTCAACCTTTTTATCCTCGGCCTTTTCTTCTCCTCCGAAAATTTCGCCTAACAAGTCGTCAACGTCGAAGGAATCATCACTTTTATCACTTGCGATTTCTTTCTTTTCCTCAGGGGTTTCCTCAGTGGAGGTTTCCTCGGTCTTTTCTTCAGAGGGTGTTTCTTCCTTATTTTCTCCGAAAATATCATTGAGAAGGTCGTCGATAGATTCGC
>JAEDHM010000160.1 GCA_016296985.1 Clostridia bacterium | reverse complement strand
CCGCATAGACCTATAATCCCTTCCCTTCAAGTGTCGTTTGAACAGATGGTTGTTTTCAAACAAAATTTTTTCAAATTCAAAAAGATTTCTTTTTGCTTTTTTTCTTTGTAGAAAACTATGGTTTTTTAATATTTTCCTTTGTATATCCCTAATTGAAACACCTCTACCATTTTTTTTAGTCTTACGGGATAATGAAGCAAAATCTCTCACGTTTTCTCGAAAAAAACTTTTACTGCAATTTGTTTCTTTAAGCAAAAAAATAATCCCACACAATATACCGATAACTGATAAAACCAAATACGACCAATAATACATAAGATTATTTTTTCCCTATGGAAAATTTATAATCATATTTGTTTTGTATTTTGTAATAAAAAGTGTTATAGTTGAAATGAGTTAATCAGATAATCGCATCAATTGATGAGGAAAGTCCGAGCACCACAGGACAGAGTGCCGGCTAACTACCGGCGGAGGCGACTTCAGGGAAAGTGCAACAGAAATAAACCGCATAGAAATATGTAAGGATGGAAAGGCGAGGTAAGAGCTCACCGAGGCCTTGGCGACAAGGCTTGCTATGTAAACCCCACTCGGTGCAAGAAAGGAAGGTTAAGGCGGTCCGTTACTTCCGCATTCGCTTGAACATAATGGCAACTTTATGTCTAGACAGATGATTATCAAATACAGAACTCGGCTTACAGATTAATCTCGTAAAAAGGTCGCACCTGCGACCTTTTTATCAATTATTGCTACATACGCCCCATTTACCGAAAATTTTCCTGACTGTATCCCCAAAAGTAAGTTTTTCAACCTTTTCTAGGGCAATAAGTTCACTCTCTCCAATGATTTTCCCGTCCTCTTTTACAAGAAAAATATTTCCGACCTTATCACCTTTAGACAAAGGAGCTTTGATTTCATCGAGTTCAATAATTTTTTCGATTTTGTCAACGTTTCCCTTTTTAGTCAGTACACCAAGGTTTTCTTTCACTCCAAAGGGTACTTCCTCTTGTTTTCCTTGAATTACCTTACCTTTCCCGATTACTTCTTCTTGTTTAGCAAATACGGTGTTTTGATAATTTGCGAAACCGTAGTTTAACAATTCGCTTGATTCTTTAAACCTAGTCTTGCTATCCTTTTCTCCAATAACTACCGAAATAAGTCTTAAATCACCTTTCTTTGCCGACGCCGCCAAACAAAACATTGCTTCGTTTGTAAACCCGGTTTTACCACCGTCACAACCTTGATAGAATTTAATCAACTTGTTTGTGTTTGTCATTGTGGTTATTCTACCGTCGGGGTGTTTGTAATTCTCAAGCCAGACTGTAGAATAATTGTGATATAAGTCGTGCTTAACCAAACGGGAAAGCATAGTCGCTACGTCTTTTGCGCAACTGTATCCATTAGGAGCAGGTAATCCGGTACAGTTTGCAAAATTTGTGTTGGACATCCCCAACTGGCTCGCCTTTTCATTCATTTTGAGTACAAAAGCTTCTTCACTTCCTGAAATTCTCTCGGCTAGCGCAAGACAAGCATCGTTTGCGGAAACTACGATAACACCCTTCAAAAGATCACTAACAGGGTATGCCAAGCCCGTATCCAAAAACATTTGAGATCCGCCCATTCCTGATGCAGTTTCACTTATGGTAATCATTTCATCAATTTTTAAATTGCCCTCTTGAATTTCATCTAAAGTAATAAGCGCAGTCATGATTTTTACCATACTTGCAATCGGCAATCTTTTAGTAGAATTTTTAGAATACATTTCCTCAAGGCAGTTTTCGTCACACAAATAAGATGCTTTTGCGTTTGTAGCCAAATTCACCTTTGCAGTATCCAAAGCTGAAACGCTTACTGTTGAAAAAGTAAAGCATAATAAAATAGATATAACCAAAATTATTATTATTTTTTTCATATTCACCTCTTGGCTAGTATGAAAAAACAGTTATTGTTTATTCAGATTAGCAAATCTAATAATCCACAAATAACTACAAATATCAAAAAGGATAGAACAAGATATAAAGTAAATACCTTTGAAATTTTAGAAAAGAGTTTTTTTCTTGAGAATATTCTTAAATCACATGCAGAAACTCCCTCTTCGCATACCGTTGTTTTCACGTATAACAAAAGAAAAAAAGTGATTACGTAAAAAACCAACAGGAATATTATTGAGCTTAGAATTCCATTGAATCCGCATATTTTTATGTAAAGCGTAACGTTTTTTCCCATATTTGCGCCTAGGACAATCCAAACGATATTCGAAAGTATTTCCAACCATTTTTTCAGCGGGGAAAGATATAAAATTATTGCTAGAATAATCGGTAATAGAGTAAAGGAAAAATAAGTCTTGATTGGATTGTAGTTGTCGGTTACAATTTGACTGATTATGCACTCGATCTCTTTTGTACTCTTTGTGCCGAGAATTACTCCTATGACAATGCCTACAACCAATAAAAAAAGAGATAAAAGAAGAAACTTTTTATCCCTTTTAATTTTAGCAACAAAGTCATTAACTATGAAATAACAGAGATTTTTCAATTTCATAGTTATTTGTATGACTTAATTTGTCAAAAAATGTTAGTTATTAAGCATAAAGTCGATATACAAACCGTATCCTCTTAAAGGATCGTTGATAAACACGTGAGTTACGGCTCCTACAAG
>JAEDHM010000159.1 GCA_016296985.1 Clostridia bacterium | reverse complement strand
CGCTAAAGCGTGTGATATGTGCTGTCGCACGCGATATGCCCTAAAGGGCGTGATGACGGTACTTTATCGCCTATTTTTTGGGTAACCCATAAAAAATTAAGGCGGTGATTAACAACACAACGTCAGACTTTTTTGTAAGTTTTAATTTCTTCAAGTTCCTTTTGGGAAAATTGCCTTTCGGGTTTGAGCCAACAAGGGTTGAAGGTCATATATCTTGAAAGGGGGACGTATTCGTCCATTTCCTTGAAATAGACGTTTATTCTACAACCTTTTACCTCCCACAAGTCAATGGTTTCATAATCCCAATTTTCCTCGTTTGTGAGAAGGAAAAAATCACCGCGTTGCGCAAAAGTTTTGGTATTTGAGGTTATTTCCATATAAACTTTTTTCTCGTCAAAAAAATTCTTCTTTCCCTTTTCCATATTTACCCTCGCTTTCCTCGAAAGGTCTTAAAGTATAACCAGCAGGGGGAATCTTCTTTTTAGTAAACGATATGGTAAAGTATAAACATTGCAACTTGCTTTTCGGTAGGATTGTCAATTCCGTAGTAAAGTTGTAATTGTCTTTTTGCATTTTCGATATCCATCATCATTTTTTCATTTCTCCTTTTTAGGACTCAAGGTCCTTTGATGCTTTTATCATAGCACCTTTTTTTCAAACACTTGTCCAAAAAATTGGACATCTCAAAAAGTGGTGGGAAATAAATTACCCAATTAAGAATATTCTTTCTAAAGGAAAAAATGCACAAGGAAGAAGGATTTTTCTTTTATACTCAACAAATTTAAAGTTTTAGGCTATAAAAAAAACGCCCCGAAAGGCGGTTTTTTGTAAATATTTAAGGACTATTCTAAATCGTCGGTTGCAATAAGGTTGACCTTAAGCCCTAGGATATTTTCAGCCAAAACCTCACCGCATTTTACCGCCTTATCCACCTTGACGGTTTTTACAAAGTCCATAAATGCAAAAATTTTATCCTTGGGAATTTCTCCCGAGGTCCTTACCGGCAAAACGGGGCGGTGGGAAAAGGTGGTTGAAACGGTAGAACAAACCGTCCTTGAGGGGGAAGAAAGTTCGGTTTTTGCAAAGTCAACGCCTCTTTTACAAGATGCGCCGAAAACCTCTCCCTTTTCCTTTATTGAAAGTTTACAGCCCTTGGGGCATACGATACAAACAAGGTCCATATTATTCTCCCAAAACAAGTTTTATTTCGCTGTTTTCGTCAAGTGTTGTCTGTGAAAAGTCAAGGGTAAGTTTTTCCATTTCGGGGGGACGAAGGGCGATATAGTTTTTCTTAAGCAAAACCTTGCCGTCAACGGTGACGGAAACGCTTGATTTTCCCACGGGGTTTGAAACACGGAAATACAAGTCAACCTCTTTAAGGTTTGCATTAAGGTCAAGATTTTGAGGTACGGTGTACAAAAACTTGTCGTCAGTTTTAATAGAAAGAAGTTTTCTTTCCCCTTTTGCGTAGTGAGAGGCGTATTTTCCTGCCGATTCGCCGTTTTGGGAAACGTAGTCCACCAAATCGTTTACGTGCAAAGCGTTACCGCAAACGAAGATACCCTCGACGTTTGTCATACTTCTTTGATCGCACAAAGGACCCTTTGTTTTGGGTGAAATTTCCACTCCCAAACTTTCTGCAAGCTCGTTTTCGGGGATAAGCCCGACGGAGAGGATTAAAGCGTCGCACTCAACTATTTTTTCGCTACCCTTTATAGGTCGCATATTTTCGTCAACCTTGCTTATTTCCACCGCGGTAAGACGGCTTTCACCAAACACTTTGGTTACGGTATGGGAAAGGTGAAGGGGAATATCAAAGTCGTGAAGACATTGATGCAAATTTCTCGTCAATCCGCTTGGGGTAGGTTTTGCCTCGTAAACGCCTTCAACCTTTGCGCCTTCTAGGGTAAGACGGCGAGCCATAATCAAACCAATATCACCGCTACCTAAAATAACGCACTTTTTTGTGGGCATTTGCCCCATAAGATTTACGTAATTTTGAGCGGTACCGGCGGTGAAAACACCTGAAGGGCGAGTACCGTGTATAAAAATTTGCTTTGCGGTACGCTCACGGCAACCCGTTGCCAAAACGATGGCTTTCGCTTCAATAGAAGACAATCCGTCACGGTTTACAACGGTGATTTCAAACCCTTCTTCAAGAGGGGTAATTTGCGTAACAAAGGTGAGTAAATGAGAGGGAATTTCAAGGTCGTTAAATTGATGAATATACCTCCCTGCGTATTCGGGGCCTGAAAGCTTTTCCTTGAAGGTAACAAGACCGAAACCGTCGTGAATACACTGTTTTAGGATACCGCCCAACCTAGCCTCACGCTCGATAAGTAAAACGTCAGCGCCTTCTTTTTTTGCGGATATAGCCGCAGCAAGTCCTGCAGGACCGCCACCAATTACAACAACGTCCTTTTTCATCATATCTCCAAAAAGTAAATGATCTTTATCATTCTACCAAAAAAGGGCTCAATTTGTCAAGAAAGGAAGAGAGGAGTGGCGAAGCATGTCATTCAGAGCGAAGCGAAGAATCTCCTGGAAAGGACACCGCTGTTCGTACCACAAGTTAGGGGATCTCTCGACTACGCTCGAGATGACGGTACTTTATTGCGTGTTGACACACGCGCGATATAAATCCCTGTTGGGATTTGCGA
>JAEDHM010000158.1 GCA_016296985.1 Clostridia bacterium | reverse complement strand
AAAATATGCGTCCTCTAAGCAGTTTCAGCGGTGGCGAGCAAGCGTTGAGCGCAATAGCTATTTTGTTTGCAATCTTAAAACTTCGTCCCATGCCTTTCGTTATATTGGACGAAGCGGATGCCGCCCTTGACGAAGTAAACGCAAAGCGTTTCGCATTGTACTTAAAGCGTTATTCTTCAGAAACAAGATTTATTATAATCACCCACAAAAAGCCTACTATGGAAGTTGCCGACGTTTTGTACGGCGTAACCATGGAAGAGCAGGGTGTTTCCAAACTTCTTGCCGTATCTTTGGCCGAAGCCGCTGCTATGGCAGACAAAAACAAGGATAAGAAATAAGGAGTAACTATGGGAATTTTTTCAAGAATTGCCGAAGGTCTTAAAAAGACAAAGACTGCATTATCCAAAAAGTTTTATCAAGCCTTTACCGGTGCAAAACTTGACGAGGATTTTTATGAAGAGTTGGAAAACGCTCTTCTTTCTGCAGACGTTGGCGCAGTAGCTACTGAAGATATAATCGATCAACTTAAAGAAGAGTGTTATGAAAATCGTATTTCAAGCCCTGCTCAAGCCAAAGAAATTTTTAAGGAAATTTTGGTTGGTATGGTTGATTTCGAGGTTGAAGAGTTTTCTACTCCCTTGTGCCTTTTGGTTGTTGGTGTAAACGGAGTTGGAAAAACTACCGCCATTGGAAAACTTGCATCTTATTTTACCGCTCAAGGAAAAAGCGTTGTCCTTGCAGCAGCGGACACTTTCCGCGCGGCGGCAGCCGAGCAACTTTCCGTTTGGGGTGAAAGAAGTAAAGTCAGGGTTATCAAACACGAAGAAGGATCTGATGCTGCAGCGGTTGTTTTTGATGCTATCGCAAGCGCAAAAGCCCACAATACCGACGTATTGCTTATTGACACGGCAGGAAGATTGCACAACAAGAAAAACCTTATGGAAGAGTTGAAAAAAATCAACCGCCTTGTCGAACGCAATTATCCCGAAGCAGACTACAGAAAATATATTGTTTTGGACGCAACAACGGGACAAAATGGGCTTACCCAAGTTGACATCTTCAACGAGTGTGTTGATATTGACGGTATAATTTTAACAAAACTTGACGGAACGGCAAAGGGCGGTGTAGTTATCGCAATTTGTACAGAAAAAGAAATTCCCGTATCCTTCGTAGGCGTAGGAGAAGGTAAGGACGATTTACTTGAGTTTAATGCCGAAGATTTTGTAGACGGACTACTTTAAAGACAATGCGCTAGCACCTTATATATTTTGTCAAACAAAATACAAAAAAATGGACCCGAGGGTCCATTTTTTATAAGTTATTGAACTTTCTTATATAATGCCGTTAATTCCTTTTTGCCGAAAAGTTTAGGTACGGGGTAAAGGGGATTTGCTTCTTTCAAAGCGCGTTTTACCATGGTGGGGATATCTTCGTCTTTGATGACGGGATTTCCTTCTCTGTCCAAAACCTTTTCGGGAATATCCATGTATTTGTTCAAATCACGAATTGCTTGTATAAATTTCTTGGCTTTAATCTCACGACTGTCCTCTTTTTCGGTTATACCTACAACGTCTGCTAGTTCTGCCAAAGGTTTATAGGCAGACTTTCCGAAAGCCTCTAAAACGTGAGGGAGAAGAATTGAGTTTGCAAGACCATGAGGAGTGCCGTAAAAACCACCTAGGGCATGAGCCAATGCGTGAACGTAACCTACGTAAGCGCGGGTGAAAGAAACGCCTGCTAAATAACTTGCCTTTTGCATATTGGAACGAGCAGTCATATTCGTACCTTCGTCATACGCAACTTTCAAGTTTTCAAATATAAGCTTTGTTGCCTGTCTTGCTTTTTCAGCGGTATCCTTAGTATTGCTCTTTCCTATATACGCTTCAACCGCGTGGGTGAGGGCATCTATACCGGTTGTAGAAGTTACGTGTTTGGGAAGTTTAACGGTCAAATTGGGATCTAACACAGCGTAAGGAGGAATAATCATAAAGTCTTCGATAGGATATTTTTCATGAGTTTCCTTGTTGCTGATGATTGCCGCCAAAGTGGTTTCACTACCGGTACCTGCGGTGGTTGGAATTGCGAAAAGTAAGGGGAATTTCCTTACGATTGACACCTTGTTCGAGCGATTTTTGATACCTTTACTTCTTACTATCGAGGTGACTAAACCGCTGATTTTACAAATGCCCTTCATTTTTGCAACGGGCATATCAGGACGAGCGATGCAAGCGGCAACACCCTTTGCGCAATCCATAGGCGAGCCACCGCCGAAAGCGACGATTGCTTTACAGCCGTTTTCATTGTAAACTGCGACTGCATCCTCGATATTGTTTACGGTGGGGTTTGGTACGACTTTATCGTAAACTGCAACTTTGATTTCCTTTTCTTTCAATGCGTCGATAAGTGGATTTACCATTCCAAGGCCCATAAGACCTGCATCGGTAACGATTAAAAGTGAATCAATGCCTTTTTCCTTTATAAGGTCGGGTAACTTGAGGAGAGAACCTTCGCCTTCTAAAAGTTTAGGTTGAGACCAAGGCAAAGCAAAAGATGCAACGAAAAAACATTTTTGGAAAATTCTACAATAAGCTTTTGCAAATATATTCATAAAAATCTCCTTTTAACTTTTCAAGTTAATTATACCACCTTTCAAGGAAAATTCAAGACCTAACTTTAT
>JAEDHM010000157.1 GCA_016296985.1 Clostridia bacterium | reverse complement strand
ATGGGCTTTACACCCTTAGAAGGTTTAATGATGGGAACTCGTTGCGGTGATATCGACCCTGCAGTTATCGAAGTAATTATGAAAAACACAGGCAAAGATATCGGTTACGTAAGCAACGTATACCTCAACAAAGAAAGTGGTTTGAAGGGTATCGCAGGTATGAGCGACTGCCGTGACCTTGAAGAAGCAGCTGCTAGCGGAAACGACAAGGCTCGTTTAGCACTTGATATGTTCGCATACAGAGTAAAAAAATATATCGGTTCTTATTCCGCAGTTTTAAACGGCGCCGATTGTATCGTAATGACCGGTGGTATTGGCGAAAATTCAGGCAATATGCGTGAACGCGTACTCAAAGGCCTTGACTATTTGGGTATTGATATCGATTGGGAGAAAAACAAAGGTATCCGTGGCGAATTTTGCGAGATCTCTACTCCTGCATCAAAGTGCAAGGTATTCGTAATTCCCACAAACGAAGAATTGGTAATTGCTCGTGATACTTTGGCAATTATAAGCAAATAATGTTTTTTCACCTTAAAATCGTGCGAAAATTCATTGACAAGAGAATTATAATCTCTTATAATTTATAAGCAGTCGGAGGTTTTTATGAAAATTTGCTTAGCCAATCTTACTGAAGGACAAAGCTATAGCAGGGCATTAAAACTTTCCACTACTGCTGAAAACGTTGATTTACTTGGGGCAACCCCAATCGACGGAATTGATCTTAGGGTAGATTATTTCAAGTCGGGCGAAAGACTTTACGTTACTGTCAAGGTTGATGCGAAAGCAAACGGAAGTTGCGACTTGTGCGGTTTACCTGCGGTGGCTGATTGCACTTGCACTCTTGAAGAAGAGTACACGACGGAGGATTCCTCCTTCAACCAGAAAGACAATTCCTTTGATATTACCGGGTTGATTGAAGATTGCATTGCGCTTTCTCGCCCAAGGGAAATCAGATGTTCGGCAAGCTGCAAGGGACTTTGTCCCACCTGCGGTTGCAACCTAAATTTAAAAGATTGCAATTGCGAAAAACAAAGCGTCGGGGACAACAATCCCTTTGGCGTGTTACAAGACTTATTAAAGGGAGGTGCGTTAAATGGCAGTACCAAAAAGAAAAACATCTAAAAGCAGAAGAGATTCTCGTGCAGCAAATTGGAAAATCTCCGCAGTGCAATTAGTAGAATGTCCTAAGTGTCACGCCAAGGTTCAAAGCCACAGGGTATGCCCCGAATGTGGATATTACGACGGACAACAGGTCGTAGAAGTTAAGACCGATAAAGAATAATTTGTTCTTTATAAGGGGTAGGTTATTTCAACCTACCTTTTATTACGCCTATACCATTTTGCAAGTTCGTATTTATCCGAAAGGATAAGAGGTTGCGAACTTTTTTGGTATTTAAAAGTTTTTAGGACACGGAGTAGGATTATGATAAAAATTGCATTAGACGGTTTTGGTGGAGATAATTCTCCTCACGAAATAGTAAAAGGCGCCGTACAAGCGGTTGCAAAAGAGGAAGGTTTTTCCATCGTCATTACCGGCGATCAAGAGCAAATACAAACCCTTTTGCACGAATACGGTTATATGGGAAATCGCATTTCCATTTATCACACCACTGAAATTATCGGTTGCGATGAAGAGCCTACTTTGGCTATTCGAAGAAAAAAGGACTCTTCATTGGTAAAGGGACTTGAACTTTTGAAAAAAGGGGAATGCGACGGTTTTATTTCCGCAGGGTCCACCGGCGCCGTTTTGGCAGGCGGTATTTTTATCGTAGGAAGAATGCAAGGTGTAAAACGTCCTTGCTTGTGTCCTGCCTTGCCTACCGTAAAGGGAGGTACAGTGCTTTTGGCAGATTGTGGCGCAAACGTAGATTGCAAGGTTGAGTATCTCGAACAATTTTCCGCTTTGGCTTGTGGTTATGCAAAGGCGGTGAACGGCGTTGAAAATCCTAGGGTTTGCTTGCTTTCAAACGGCGCAGAAGATGAAAAAGGTAACGACTTGATTAAAGAAGCCAATTCAGTTATGAGGGGAAATCCCAATTTCAAGGGGAATATTGAGGCAAGATATATTCTCAGTGGAGATTGCGACGTGGTTGTTGCCGACGGTTTTAACGGTAACGTCGCATTGAAGAGCGCCGAAGGTACCGCAAACGCCGTCTTTTCTCTTCTTTCTCAAGAAATCAATTCAAGTATCCGAGCAAAACTTGGCGCAGGACTTATGCTTCCCGCATTGAAGAGAATCAAAAAGCGTATGGACTACACTGAACATGGCGGAGCCGCCTTTTTAGGTGTTAAAAAACCTATGGTAAAACTTCATGGTTCTACAAAGGCAAAGTCGGTTTGCGCAGGTATTTTGCAGGTGAAAAGTATGATTGACGGCGACCTTATTACTCTAATGGAAAAGGAGCTTAATAAAAAGCAAGATGCTTAATATTTCCGAAGTAGAAAAAATTATTGGGTATAATTTCAAAAATTCTATGCTTTTGGTTGAGGCTATGACTCATCCTTCCTATACTTTGGGTGAAAGTTATCAAAGGTTAGAGTTTTTAGGCGACTCTCTTCTTGGTTTTATTGTAGCCGAGATAATTTTTCGCGACGAAAGTAAGGACGAAGGGGACTTGACAAAAAAGAGGGCGTCTATTGTTTCTAAAGAACCTCTCTCTCGCCTTATAAAGCAAATGGGCTTGCT
>JAEDHM010000156.1 GCA_016296985.1 Clostridia bacterium | reverse complement strand
TCAACTTATTAAAAAGCAACAAACGGTTATTCAAATCCATATTCTTAATCATTTGACTATCAGCAACAAGAGACGCTTCACAAACATATATAACACTACCGTATCTAAAACGTTTTTTTCTTGTAAGCAAATCTTCAGTCAAAGGAACATAAGGAACTGAAAGAGGGATATTTGAATAAATCAAAGGTTCTTCTTCAGGTTCTTTACCTAGTATATCACAAAAGAATTTTCTTATTTTCCAACGGCGGTGTACTCTCTTATAATTGCTCATAAGGAGTGCAACAGAAAACGTTGATTTACCAGTCTTAACACCACCGCTAACAAGACACAAAGCACCGACTTTGGGCAACTTGAATTTACTCATTATCTTGTGTACAACGAATAAAACAAGACCGATAATCAACAACCATATAATCAAAGAAATAACATTACTTGACATTTTTTACCCCCATTGTTCAGACATAGCAAGAGCAACTCCTGGAAAAGTCTTACTTCTAAACTTACTTCTTTCAGCAATAGTTTTATTATCCAAATCAGTCATATTACCATTTATTACAACAAAAGGTTTATACTCTAAACAAAATAATGTTGGCATAAGATATGGTAAATTTTTCAACCACAAACAAGTTAGTTTAGAATAAGGTTCACCAAATTCAAAAGGCTGTAGCCTCATTGAATAAGGCGGAAGTATAGACTTAAACAAAGATATAGGCAAAGGATTTTCAATACAAATTTTTTCGCAATCAGCATTATAAATTGCTAAAAACAAATCTACATACTTACGTGATTCATCAAATCTTTTTTGATTGAAAACACCATGTCTATAATAATTAAAGAAATTAACCCGAGAAAAATAAGTACAAGGCGGAAATGCAATTATCATATCCCAACGTTTACCAATAAAATGTGATTTTCCATCTTCAGTAAAGAAATGAACATTTCCATTGATAATTTTCAAACAATCAGCAACAATATGCCACTCGGGATGATTTCCACTACACATTTGTAAATCACAACTATAAGCATTATGTCCTTTATTACGGAAAGCAATACAAACGCGTTGACTTTCTTCACAACAAACTAAAATATCCATAATTACCTCATAAAAATTAGACGCCACCAACAACAAGGGCAATTTGTAGTTAGTGGCGAATTGATTTAGGCGGTTTTACTTTCTTGCACCGAGTGAGGCAACCCATTTCACAATGAATTTACTCAAACCGACTGCAAGGGCAACACCGCCAAAGATACATACAACGGCACCGAAAGTTGAGAGAGCGAGAGTTTCGCCTGTACCAGTGGTGAAGATTTTGGAAACAAGTTCTTGCAGACCTTCACCGATACCAGTTGCCATACCTTTGATACCACCAGTCAAAAGACTAATGATTTCGGTCAAAATCGCTGTCATCGGCATTTACCTCCTTATCTTTTTCTTTCTTATTCTCACGCGCTTTTTTAATAGCACGAATAAGACCTACAATTTCCAGGAGACAAAAAACCGAAATAACTACAACCAATATAATTATAAGTGCCATATCATACTCCTTTACTTACGTTCAACGTCAATCGCCTTAAAGTATGCTTTACCGTCACGACCTACAACAACGTCAAACACAAGAACACAATTTTCGTAGAACTTCAAATCCTCTGCAATCTTATGCTTATCGTTATCGTCAACAATCATCGTTTTTACTTCGGGTTTCACAAGACCGCAATCATTTTCTTCTTCAAAAACCAAAAAATCATAACAACGCAGATTTTTCACTTCTTCAGTTTCTTTACTTTTTTTACTATAACTTCTTTTTGCCAAAAAAATTGCATTTGTTTTCGCTACCATTTTTATAACTTCCTTTTTAATTTATTTGTAGAGTTGCCCCTCTACACTTTTATTATAAGACTACATATTTTACTTGTCAAGAAAAAATTTAAATTTCTTATAAAATTTCCCACAAGTGTCCTATATGTCAAGTATATATTAAACGTTATATATATATTATAATACGCAAGCACACACGAGAATAAAACCGTTAAAAAGAAACAACTTCGTATACACGAAAGAATTTTAACTGACAAAAGTTATTTGAGTAATAAAGGCGGTGATTGTATCACCGAACGCAACAATCCACGACCACATACAAGGTGTACACTTGCAATAATCAAACAAATAACTTGCGGAAACCATAGGAAAAGCAAAAATCACCGCTCCGCTCATAAGAGTATACCAACGAACAAACAAACATTTGATGATAAATATATAACAAAGAACTAACTCTCTCTAATAGGTTTCTAAAGGACAAGGGGCACCATAAAAGGTGCCCCTCTATAACCCCACTTTAGAAAACTCTAAATAGAGAGAGTGCTCACTCAAACTTATAACAACCTCTATCCAGGTTAGCAAATTGTAACTGTTTTCCCGTAAATTCTTCAATACCATTGATAGTGGCAGTATAATAATTCGAGGAAAACTTATACCGTATTTTTTGAGGTCGTATGAGATTTTTTGAACAGTAATATCTTTTTTTCCCATAAAACCTAGTATCAGTATCCGCTTTAAGTATGTACTTCATAACATAAGAACTACATTTCTCAGGTTGTACGATAACCGATGCAGTTGAAAAACCGTATTTCCAACTATTTACGTTATAAATATCGATTTCTTTACCCATACAAAAACCTTTTTTTGCAAAA
>JAEDHM010000035.1 GCA_016296985.1 Clostridia bacterium | reverse complement strand
AAATGTCACCGCAAGAAACGAATTCTACACCATATCTTTTTTGGGTTTCTTCCAATTTGTCTTTAACAAGTCCGAGAGCAAAGGGGTCAGCAATCAACAAAGCCTTTTTGCCAAAGGTTTTAACGAAATAACCAAGGTTTAATAACTCGTTTTCGCCTTGAACGTACTTGGTGGGACAGATAAATGCTTTTCTCATATAAATTCTCCTTATAAAAAAATGTTTTGTTGGAGCACTCAAGTGCTATTTTAATTATACCATTGATTGTAAATATGTCAATACCCCATTTTTTCATATTTGTAAGAAAATTGAAGCAAAAATGCGATTTTTACTTGAAAATCAGAAGAAAAATCTCGTTCTTTCCTTGATTTTTTTGAAAAATTTCAGTTTTTGCCCAAGTTTGTGTAAAAAGGGCAATTTGGTTTTTTAGGGGAAATGCTACTGTTTTTTCAGCGGAAGGAAGATAAAAATTTTTGCTTTCGACAATGACGTTTGTTTTAGAATCAAAAGTGTATTTTATAAAGCTATCGTGAGAAAGTTTTGCTATGATTTCCAATTTTTCACCTACTTTTATTATATCGCAAACTTCTCTTGTCAAAGAAAATGACCTTTCGTCTTGTAAAATCACGTCCCCGTGTTTACAAACAAAAAAGGCATGTCCAATTTCTCCTGACAATAGAATAAAAAAACCGTTGTCTAAAACTGCGAAAGAAAGGTTTTCACACTTTCCTAAATCTATTTTGGCGTTTTGATTAAGGTCAGGGGTGAAAAGGTAAAACTTCGATTGATAATTCAACAGCGTTGAAATGGCAAACCCATTTTCAAAAGGACTTACTTGAGCAAAAGGCTCTACCGTCAACTGAACACTCGTTTTAAATCCAAAATTATCAAAGGTAAGTACGTAACCACAGTGACCGTCATTGTAGAACAAATGGTATTTATTGTTTATAGAAAAAAGTTCTATTGGGATAAAATCATTGTTAATTTGCTTTCCGAAAGAAAGTTCAAATTTGTTATCAACAAGCTTGTATATTCCCAAACGATTGTTTATTTCTCCACAAATGAAGGTATCGTAAAAATTGTTGTAAACAAATCCATTTTCAAGAGAAAAATCACAAGACGTTGTTTTGTAGGACAAATCCAGAGAAATTGAATAAAGTTTTGCAGTGGGGGAAGAGGTGAGGACTAAAATCCCGTTCTCATTGAGTGTTGAATGTAAATAAATTTCTCCTTGTTGGGTATTCAGTACTTGGGTTGCTAAAAGGTTTCCCATATCGTCAAATTTCGCTATGGCAAGTTGTTGGTATTTTGTATTAAAATCGCCGTCTTGCGAATCCGTTTGCAAAATTACGTAAATCCAACTTCCTATATTGAAATAATCTAAAAGATATTCGTTTTGACTACCGCCTAAATTGTTGACGTAAAAATCTTCCCTTTCGTAGCAATTTTTAGGGAAGCTGTTGAAATTATTATTTGTAAGGTCTGAATTTTCTTTGTCCTTATTATTCCCGTTTTCAAGCAATATGGTATCACTTACGTTTGTATTTTTGTTCGTTTCCTTTTTAGGTACGTTTACGTAGGTTTCGTAGTAGGTTATACCAAAAAAAACGCTTATGGTAATCAGTGCGATTAAAACAAGTCCTTTTGCAATACGTCTCATATAAATCTCCTAAGGTTAAAGTTATATATAGCATTTGACCATAGGAAAAAGAACTTCCCTTTCAAAAGAAGTCAATATATGGCAAGAACTTTGTTTTTATACCAACACCGCAAGAAAATCGGCTATGTTTTTGGCTGTGTTTTTATTGTAAAAAGGCTTGATAGGGGGTAAAAATTCACACTCTTTTATCGCTTCGGCAAAGTTGTTTGCCGTCAGTTCTTCTTGGTTTAACACTTTGATGAGTTTTCTTGTCTTATACCAATTGGCATTTTCAAGTTGATCACCTCGGGATGCGCCTTGTGGTAAGGGGATACAAAGGACTCGTTTCCCCAATGCCGTAAGTTCACTTAATGTGCAAGCGCCACCACGACAAACGACAAGGTCGGCCATGTTATAGTAGTCTTGAATCCTGTCGGTATAGTCAAGGGCGTAATAGTTGTTTGCTTTTAATTCAATAGGGCTTTTCCCGTAAATATGGCAAAAGTTAAAGCAGGGCAAAAGGGCAATCGTTTCCTTTAAAGCGTCGTTTATTGCTTTTGCGCCAAGGCTTCCCCCCGTTACTAAAACCACAGGTTGTTTTTGTTTGAAAGGATATTCTATCTCCTTTCCTTCAAAAATACTGTCACGGATGGGGTTTCCCAAAACCATCTCTTTTTTGTGCGTACCTTCCCAACTTGTGATTATTGCTTTTGCAAAAAGAGAAATAACCTTGTTTGCAAGCCCCATGCTTTTGTCTGATTCGTGACAAACTATGGGAATTCCCAACTCTTTTCCTGCAATTGCAACGGGCAACGAAACATATCCGCCTTTGACAAAAATTATATCAGGTGAAAGCTCTTTAATTTTCTTTTTTGCCTCTTTGACACAGGTGTAAAGTTTGTAGGGTATTGAAAAGTTTTTCAACAATTTATCCCGTCTAAACTTTATTGCTTTTATGGGATAAAAGTCGATTTTATTTTGTTTGCAAGTTCTTTCTTCAAAACTGTCCTTTTCGCCAAGATAATAAATTTTATCAAAATGTTTTTTGAGATAAGGGATTAACGCTACGTTTGGCATAACGTGTCCTGCGGTACCACCGCCTGATAATAATATTGATTTCATAGTATAATTATATGTAAATATGGATAATTAAAAACATAAAAAGAATTTGTCTTGAAAAAATTATAAAATTGTTATAAAATAAACAAAACGTGTTTGGGAGATTAAGGGTGAAAGAACTTAAACTTAAGTGTTACGAAAGCAACGAAATCGCAGTTTATATTTGGGACGAGGTGGAAAATCCACGGGGTATCGTGCAAATTCTACACGGAATGGCCGAGTGGTGCCCTAGATACGACAACTTTGCAAAATTCCTCAACAGTCATGGATATATCGTAATCGGCGACGACCATCGCGGTCATGGTCAAACAAGCGGATATTCTAACAAAGGTTGCGTTGAAGGAGATAGTTTTCCCGATACCGTTGAAGACGTCTATTGCATAAACGAGTATGCGAAAACGACGTATAAATTGCCTATCTTGTTGTTTGGACACAGTTACGGCTCATTTTTAGCGCAAGCATACATTTCAAAATATGGTTTTAGTATTTGCGGTGTTATACTTTCAGGTACCGCTTATATGAATCGAGGACTTGTACACGCAGGCAATTTGTTGGCAGGTACAATTTATGGTTTACTTGGCGCAGATGCTCCTGCAAAGTTGATTGACAAAATGACCTTCGAGGCCTATAACAAACCTTTTGAAAGTGAAGACTTGAAAAACGCTTGGCTGACAAGGGATAGAAAAGAGGTAGTAAAATATCTCAACGACAAGTTTTGCGGCCACGTTATGAGTTATGGTTTTCAAGCATCATTCTTTAGGGGAATATTAAGGGTATCAACTAAATCCGCAATGTCCAAAATTCCAAAGGATTTACCTATCTATATCACTGGCGGTGATAAAGATGCGGTAGGTGAAAATGGCAAACTTCCTCAAAAACTTTGTGAAAAATACAAAAAGTTGGGAATTAACAGGGTAGAAATAAAACTCTATCCCGACGCAAGGCACGAGATTCTAAACGAAATCAATCGTGATGAAGTTTATTCGGATATCTTAGGATTTATAAACAGCATATTTGAAAAGTAATAATCAAAAACCCCACTGAGGTGGGGTTTCTTTTACAATAAAAAGCCGTCAATCGACGGCTTTTTTCATTAAATCTTAGTACATATCTCCGCCCATACCACCGGGTGCTACAGGAGCAGGGGGCTCGGGAATATCGGCAACAACCGCTTCGGTTGTCAACAAGGTTGCGGCAACGCTTGCTGCGTTTTGTAATGCGCTTCTTGTAACCTTTGTGGGGTCGATAATACCGCATTCAACCATATCGCAATATCTATCGTTTAATGCATCATAACCAAAGTTTGCAACGCCTTTCTTGCCAGCGATAACGTTGTTACAAATTACGCTTGCCTCTTTTCCTGCGTTTATAGCAATTTGTCTAATGGGTTCTTCTAAAGCGCGGATAGTAAGCAATGCGCCGGTCTTTTCATCACCGCTTAAAGTTTTTGCAACCGCATTAAGTCTACCCAAAATGCTTACCAATGCAACACCGCCACCGGGAACGATACCTTCTTCAACTGCGGCGCGAGTAGCAGCCAAAGCGTCCTCGATTCTCAACTTCTTTTCTTTCATTTCAACTTCAGTTGCAGCGCCTACGCTGATTACGCCTACGCCACCGGAAAGTTTAGCAAGGCGTTCTTGCAATTTTTCTCTGTCGTAGTCGCTTGTAGTTGCGGAAATTTGTTGACGAATAACGTTAACGCGTGCTCTGATCGCTTCGGGATTGCCATAACCGCCAACGATTGTGGTATTGTCCTTGTCGCTCTTGATTTGTTTTGCTCTGCCGAGCATATCCAAAGTAACGTTTTTGAGATCGTATCCCAAGTCGTCGCTTACAACTACGCCACCGGTCAATGTTGCAATATCTTCAAGCATTGCCTTTCTTCTATCACCGAAAGCAGGGGCTTTTACTGCAACGCATTGCAATACGCCTTTGAGTTTGTTGACGATAATGGTAGACAAGGCTTCGCCTTCAATATCTTCGGCAATAATCAAAAGTCTTAAGCCGTTTTTCAAAACTTGTTCGAGCAAAGGAAGAATATCTTGTACGTTAGAAATCTTCTTGTCGGTAATCAAAATTACGGGCTCGTCCAAAACTGCGTCAAGTTTTTCGGGGTTGGTGAAAAGGTAGGGAGAAGCATAGCCTCTATCAAATTGCATACCTTCGACAACGGTAAGTTCGGTTTTGATGGTTTTGCCTTCGTCAACGGTAATAACACCGTCTTTGCCAACCTTTTCCATGGCGTTTGCGATCAATTCGCCAACTGCTTCGTCGCCTGCGGAAATACTTGCAACTTGAGCGATACTCTTTTTGTTTTCAATGGGCTTGCTAATTTCTTTCAAAGCGCATACCGCTTCTTCAGTGATTTTCATAATACCTTTTTTGAGGATTATGGGATTTGCGCCTGCGGCAAGATTTTTCAATCCTTCTCTTACTATAGCTTGAGCCAAAACCGCAGCGGTAGTTGTGCCGTCGCCTGCAACGTCGTTGGTTTTGATGCTTACTTCTCTAATAAGGCTTGCGCCCATATTTTCGAAGGGGTCTTCCAAAACGATTTCTTTAGCGATGGTTACGCCGTCGTTAGTGATAAGGGGAGGGGAAAACTTCTTTTCCAAAACTACGTTACGACCTTTGGGGCCTAAGGTAATTTTTACGGTATTAGCCAAAATATTAACACCGTTTTCAAGGGCTTTTCTTGCATCGTCGTTATACTTAAATTGTTTAGCCATAAATCTCTCCTTATTTGTCAACTACGGCAAGAATATTGCTTTGTCTTAAAACGATATATTCTTCACCGTCTTGCTTGAATTCGGTGCCTGCATATTTGCTGAATAAAACCGAATCTCCGACTTTAACTTGCATTTCGACGTCGTGTCCGTCTATGTTTCCACCGGGGCCAACGGCTACTACCGTCGCCAACTGGGGTTTTTCTTTTGCAGCGGTAGGTAATACGATACCACCGGGTGTTGTTGTTTCTGTTTCAACCAACTTGATAACTACGTTATCGAATAAAGGTCTTAATTTCATAAGTGTAAAAACCTCCTTTATATTTGTATAAATGCAATTAATTGTTTTCTAAGTCTTCAAGACGCTTTTGCAATTTGGCAAGTTTGTCAAGGTTTGCAGCAAGCTTTTGTCTTTCGTTTTCTACAACAGCTTGAGGAGCGCGAGCAACAAAACCGGCGTTGTTGAGCATGCCTTCGCCACGCTTCACTTCGCTACGCATCTTGTCAATTTCGTTTTTAACCTTTTCAATCTCCTTGTCAAGGTCAACGAGGTCGCCCAAAGGAATATAAATTTCGGCAATGGGAGTTACGGCGCCGGAAACCTTACCGGGTAATTCCTCACGGCTGATAAACTTGATTGATGAAACGTTTGCAAGTTTTTCAACGTAGGAAGCGCACTTTTTGATAAGTTTAGGATTTTCGGTAATGGCGAAAATGTCCAAACGCTTTGAGGGAGATGCGCCTGCTTCAGCCTTTATATTTCTAACGGCGCGAATGATTGCCATAACGCCTTCCATTTGAGTTGCTTCTTTGAAATAAGCGTACTTTTTGACAGGCTTGGGCCATTCGGAAATCATAATGCTTTCGCCTGAAGTGGGCAACTCGCTGTATATCCTTTCAGTAACGAAGGGGATAATGGGATGAAGAAGTTTCAGAATCTTATCCAAAACGTAAACGAGAACGGTTGCAGTATCCCTGCGTTTTTCAATATCGTCCCCATACAATGCGGGTTTTGTCAATTCGATATACCAATCGCAGAATTCGCTCCAAACGAAGTCGTAAAGTTTGTTTGCAGCAAGACCGATTTCATACTTTGACAAGTTTTTGGTAACCGAGCGTATAACTGAATTTAGTCTGCACAAAATCCACTTGTCTGCATATGTCTTTTTAACGTCGTCGATATTCTTAAGTTGAATACCTTCAAGGTTCATAAGAACGAAACGGCTTGCATTCCAAACCTTGTTGATAAAGTTTCTGCAACTTTCTACTTTGTCATAAGAAAATCTTGTATCGCCACCTGGAGCAATACCGTTGCTAAGAGAAAATCTAAGACTGTCGGCGCCGTACTTTTCGATAATCTCCAAGGGGTCGATGCCGTTGCCGAGGGATTTACTCATCTTTCTTCCTTGTTCGTCGCGAACAAGACCATGAATTAAAACTTCGGGGAAGGGAATTTCGCCCATATGTTCAAGACCGGAGAAGATCATTCTTGCAACCCAGAAGAAAATAATATCGTATGCGGTAATCAAAACGCTTGTAGGATAGAAGTAGTTTAAATCCTTTGTTTTGTCAGGCCAACCCAAGGTGGAGAAGGGCCATAATGCTGAGGAGAACCAGGTATCCAAAACGTCTTCGTCTTGCTTAAAATGCACGCAACCGCACTTAGGACATACCGTAGGCGCTTCTTCGCTTACAACCATTTCACCACAATCAGCGCAGTAGTAAGCAGGTATGCGGTGTCCCCACCAAAGTTGACGGCTTATGCACCAATCCTTGATGTTTTCCATCCAGTTGAAATAGGTTTTTGAGAAACGGTCTGGAATAAAGCGGACTTTTTTCTTTCTTACTACGTCAATAGCAGGTTTTGCTAAAGGTTGCATTTTTACAAACCATTGTCTTGAAACGATTGTTTCAATGGTGCTATGACAACGATAGCATTGTCCAACGTTGTGATTATACGCTTCTTTCTTTACCAAGAAACCGCCGTCGACCAAGTCTTTTTCAATGGCCTTACGGCATTCAAATCTATCCATACCTTGATATTTTCCGCCAAGTTCGTTGATAGAACCATCGTCGTTCATAACGCGAACTGTTTCAAGGTTGTGGCGTTGACCAACTTCAAAGTCGTTGGGATCGTGGGCAGGAGTGATTTTTACAGCGCCCGAACCAAAGTCCATTTCAACGTAAGAATCGGCAACGACGGGGATTTGTTTGTTTACAAGGGGCAAAGTAAGAGTTTTGCCTACAAAGTTTGCATAGCGTTTGTCTTCGGGATGAACTGCAACTGCTGTATCGCCAAGCATAGTTTCAGGACGAGTGGTGGCAACAACTACTTCTCCGCTTCCGTCAGTGAGAGGATAGCGAATATGCCAAAGGAAACTTGCTTGCTCTTGATATTCAACCTCTGCATCAGAGATGGCGGTTTTACAGCAAGGACACCAGTTGATAATACGATTTCCACGATAGATTAAATTTTTGTTGTAAAGGTTTACGAAGACCTTTTTGACGGCGCGGTTACATCTTTCATCCATAGTAAAAGCTTCGCGTTGCCAGTCGCAAGAAGAACCCAATTTTTTCAATTGTTCAACGATTCTACCACCGTACTTTTTCTTCCAATCCCAAGCGCGCTCAAGGAATCCGTCACGGCCAACGGCTTCTTTAGTTAAACCTTCTTTCGCCATATTTTCAACTACCTTAACTTCGGTTGCGATACTGGCGTGGTCGGTACCGGGGAGCCAAAGAGTACAATAGCCTTGCATGCGTCTAAATCTTATGATCGTGTCTTGCAAGGTATTGTTTAAAGCGTGCCCCATATGTAATTGACCGGTTATGTTGGGTGGGGGGATAACTATGCTGAAAGGTTGTTTCTTTTCATCTGCCTCGGCGTGAAAATAACCTTTTTCAAGCCAATTTTCGTAAATTTTTGTTTCAAATTCCTGTGGTTGATAGTTTTTTTCCATTTTCATAGTGAAACCTTCCGTCAAGTAATTTTCGGTTATTAATTATAAATCAAAGTAACTATTAAGTCAACATTATGCGAGAGTTTATTCTTCTTGCCCTATGTTTTTTTAGGCACAATCATAAAAGAAAAGGGAATAATATGTAGTAATTTCAAAAAAGGAGATAAAAATGAAAAAATTAATAGCGACACTTGTAGTTTGCTTACTTATTATAATTTTGACCTTTACGTGTTTTGTGGGATGCAAGGAAACCGATGATAAGGTAATCAGGGTAAACGAAGTTACTCACAGCGTCTTTTACGCCCCTTTATACGTTGCAATAAACAAAGGATTTTTTAAAGATGAAGGATTGGAAATCGAACTGACAAACGGCGGCGGATCAGATAATACAATGACCGCCTTAGTATCAAAAAGCGCGGATATTGCATTGGCAGGCCCCGAGGCGAGCGTGTACGTTTATCTTGAGGGTAAGACCGACTATGCAGTAATCTTCGCCCAATTGACAAGAAAGGACGGAAGTTTTTTAGTAGGAAGGGAAAAAGAGGAAGATTTTGATTGGGATACTTCCCTTATCGGAAAGGAAATTATTGGTGGCAGAAAAGGCGGTATGCCAGCAATGGCCCTTGAATACGCGTTGGTTAATAGGGGGTACGTTGACGGCGAGAATATCACCATAAATTACGACGTAAAATTCGACTTGATCGTTCCTGCATTTGAATCAGGCACAGGGGATTATTGCACCATGTTCGAACCTGCAGCAAGCAACTATGAAAAAGCCGGGAAAGGCTATATTCTAGGATCGGTAGGAGAAGCGAGCGGTGACGTACCTTTTACCTCTTTCAGCGCTTTGAAATCCTATATTGAAAAGAATCCCGAAAAGATAGAAAAATTTACTCGCGCTTTGCAAAAAGGGATGGATTACGTATGGGAAAACACTCCCGAAACGGTAGCGGAAGCGGTGAAAAATTCTTTTGTGGGTACCGAAGTTGACCTGCTTGCCGCAGCCATTAAAAACTATAAAGACATATACGCTTATTCCAAAACAACTACCATGAAGGAAGAAGATTTTGGAAGATTAATAGACATTATAACGGATGCAGGCATCATTGATAAAGAAGTGCCTTTTGATAAAATATTCGACAATAGCTTTGCGGTGAAATAATGGAATCAGTATTAGATTTAAGAAACGTTTCGCTTACTTACTACGGTAAAAAGGGGGAAACGAAGGCTTTATCCGATATAAATTTAAGCATTTACAAAGGTGAGTTTTTCGGTATAGTAGGTCCTTCGGGAAGTGGAAAAACCACTTTGCTTTCAATCCTTGCAGGGATTATGAAGCCCACGGAAGGTGAGATTTTGTCGGGAGAGGAAAATCTTCGGGACATCACGGGATATATGTTGCAACGTGATCAATTATTCAAGTGGAGAACAATTACGGACAACGTGATGCTTGGACTTGAAATTAAGGGTAAGAAAAACAAGGAAACGATAGCTTACGCTGAGGAGTTGCTTAAAAAGTATTCCTTGTTTGACGTGAAAGACAAACATCCCGACGAATTGTCCGGGGGTATGAGACAAAGGACGGCTCTAATTCGTACCCTTGTCCTAAATCCCCGAATCATCCTTTTAGACGAGCCCTTTTCAGCCCTTGATTTTCAAACTAGGCTTTCGGTAGGTGAAGACGTTAGGATGATAATAAAAAATGAAGGGATTACGGCTATATTGGTTACTCACGATATATCGGAAGCTATTGCTTTATGCGATAGGGTAGCAGTGCTTACTCGAAGACCGGCTACGGTAAAATCGATTTATGAGATACAAATGAGCGGAGACTCTTTTCAAAGAAGAGAGAAACCTGAATTTCAGCAATATTTTCATAAGATATGGAGGGACTTGGATTTGCAAGATGAAGAAGGAACACTCAAAGGAATACCAAAAGTACCTTAACAGACAAAAAGGTGTAACAATTGGCATTACCGCAATACAAATTGGAATTCTTATCCTTTTTGTTGCGTTGTGGCAAGTTTTGACTGACGCAAAGGTGATGGACAGTTTTATAGTGTCTTCGCCTAAAAAAATGTATGAAGTGCTCGTTACACTTATAAGCGGTGGTGAATTGTGGCATCACGTTTGGACCACCTTGTACGAAACTATACTTAGTTTTCTTTTGTCAACGATAATCGGAACGATGGTTGCAATCGTGCTTTGGTTTTCAGCAACACTAAGAAGGGTAATCGAGCCTTATCTCGTGGTTCTTAACGCATTGCCCAAAATTGCCCTTGGTCCCATAATCATAATTTGGGTAGGAGCAGGGACTAAAGCAATCGTTGTAATGGGAGTGTTGATTTCGGTAATCATTACGATCATCAATACTCTTACCGGATTTATAAACGTGGATAAAGAAAAGTTGCTTTTAATGAAAACCCTAAACGCCAACAAGTTTCAAACCTTGACAAAGTTGGTGTTACCTGCAAACATACCTACCATAATGGCCTGTTTGAAAATAAACGTTGGATTATCGTGGGTAGGTACGATCATGGGAGAATATATTTCCTCAAAAGCAGGATTAGGGTATTTGATAATATACGGTGGTCAAGTGTTCAATTTGTCGCTGGTTATGTGCAGTACGGTAATTTTGTGCTTGCTGGCGGCGGTAATGTATGCAATCGTAGCATTGTTAGAACATTTGGTAAAAAGAAAATTAGGATAAAAAAAGGGGCAAAGCCCCTTTTAATTTTTGAAATAATAAACTAATTTAATGTGTGGAAAGGAATAACGGCAACGCCTGCTTCGTTAAACATGTCCATTGAAAATTCATCGGGATAACCTTCTTTGAAAATAACGCGCTTGATACCCGAGTTGATGATCATTTTTGCGCAAATAGAACACGGTTGGTGGGTGCAATATAAGGTTGCTCCCTCGATAGAAACACCAAGTTTTGCCGCTTGAATTATGGCGTTTTGTTCGGCGTGAATAGCATAGCAAATTTCGTGGCAAGTACCTGATTTTATTCCATTTTTAACACGTAAACATTCGCCACGCTCTTTGCAACTTTTTATACCTGCGCCGGCACCATTGTAACCCGTTGTCAAAATGCGTTTATCCTTGACGATTATTGCGCCGACTTGTCTGTCGGGCTTGAAACACGAGGACCATTTTGCAACTTCAAAAGCCATATCCATAAATCTTGCATCCCATTTATCCATAGTATTCTCCTTTTAAACGGTTTGTACCGAATACAAACCATTTTTATGTTTTATCAATTTTTTAGCAAGAGATAAGGCTCCCCAAGCAAAAACTTTTTTGTCGTAAACTTGATGAGTTATACTTATGACTTCGTCTCCTAAAAAGAAATAAACTTCGTGTTTCCCAACTACGTTTCCGCCCCGTAGAGAATGGATGCATATTTCATTATTTTGAGGAAAGGAAAAACCTTGATTCCTGCCAATCAAAAGACTGTTTTGGTTATTATACACCATATTAATAGAATTTGCAAGAGACAAAGCCGTACCCGATGGGACGTCTTTTTTTTGATTATGGTGGGTTTCGATAATTTCAATTTGATGCTTTATATTTTCCTCTTTCAAACTCTTTGCAATAGATATACTGCAATTCTCGGTAATAAATGCGCCGAGAGAAGTGTTGCTTGTGAGTAGTATGGGAATTTCAGAAGATAGTTTCTTAATTTTTGCTAATTGGTTTTTGCTAAGTCCCGTTGTAGCAATCAAAATCGGTATTTTTTTTGCAAAGCAAAAATCGAGGATAAGTTCGGTAGTCGAGGGCGTTGAAAAATCAATAACCAAGTCGGCAGAAAGGTCGCAATCAAAAGGAGGATTAAAAATAGGATAGACGCATTCTTTTTGCAAAAAATCAAATCCGGCAACAATTTGAAAAGAAGCATCTATTTTACAGCATTCTTGCAATTTTTCTCCCATTTTTCCTAAAATTCCACCAATAATTAATTTCATAATTCAAACTCCTTTTTTGCTATTTCAACAAACTTATCAACTAATATTTCCTTGGATTTTGAAAGGGGCACAAGGGGAAG
>JAEDHM010000155.1 GCA_016296985.1 Clostridia bacterium | reverse complement strand
AAAACTTTGTTTTGATGATATGCAATTTCTGCGAAATTGATGATATGCAAGGCTTACACCTTGATGATATGCCACTCTTTGAGTGGATGATATACAAGGCTTGCACTTTGTTTAAGCCGTTGTTCGGGCAATCCATTCACAGAAAGGCTTGCTTTCCCCTCCCAACCCCCGCATCTCCACAAAAAAAGTCGCATCTTAGAATGCGACTTTTTTTTTGGGCGGGTCCTTGCACCCAAGGGTGCTGTATTCGTCATTCGAAATTGTCTTTACGCTTTCTTGCGTGTATTTTAGAAAAAGTCTTTTCCCAGATTTTGAAAAAAGACTTTTTGGCGCACTTTTTGTAATTGTTCTCTATATTAATTCATTTATTTCTCTTTTTATACCTTCAGCGTTTTTTACGTTAGAAAAGGTAATATTATTGCGATTTGCACCTTGGCAAATTACTGTCCCATAGTTGCAAATTCGTCCACCAAAAGTTTGCTCAACAACTATGTTTTCAATTTTAGATAAAGGCATTTCATCTGTATGTGTTGATATCCAGCCCCATTTTTCCATTACTTTTTGGTCAGTAACAAGGTACTCAGTAGTACGGTATTTCACGGTTTCTTTAATCGCCATAAAGGTAGGGATCAATAAAAGCCAACAACCTAAAATACCCCAAACCCATTTCCAAAAAAGAAAAATTGCTGTTTTTTCTGGAACGATTTTTATAACTTCTTTACTGCTGACAACGTTTTTTTCTAAATATCCCATTTTTCCTCCTAAACAAAAAAGTGCGCCAACTGAAATCAGCGCACTAAAACACAAATTCCAGCCGTCGCCAAACAAACTATACAGACAAGGTATGTTACATACTCACCTGAGGAATTTGTATTTTTCAAATTCTATAAGATGAGTATGCATAAAAACAGTATGGCTATTCAAAAACACACACTTTGACTGTATATTAAGTTTGTTTGGCTATTTTATTGTATGACATTATTTTCTAAAATGCAATAGTTTTTACATGAATCCACTTGTCATTTTGCTAAAATCCTTTGCTTGTTATCTCTATATTTACGGCGTTTAGCTTTTCTAGTTTTCGAGGTATACAATACTACTCTTGACTTGAAAAGTGGATATGGTATAATGATTTGTAGAGAACGGAGAAGTATTATGATACGACTGATAGCGGTAAAGAAAGAAGATAAAGATTTGCTTTTCAATATAAATCAAAAGTATTTGTACGAAATGACCTTGTACTACCCTGACAAAATGGATGAAATGGGAAATTTACGTTACGGTTATTTTGAAGAATATTTTGTAGACGAAAATAGAAAGGCATTTTTTATTTACAATGACGCCCTTTTGGTAGGATTTGCCATGGTACACCCCTACTCGGTGATTGGTGGCAATCCCGATTATACTCTTGCAGAGTTTTGTATTTTCCCCTCCTATCGTCGCAAAGGGTTTGCTGTCAATGCGGTAAATATCTTGTTTGACACCTTTAAGGGAAAGTGGGAAATTAAGTACAACGATAAAAACCTTGGCGCAAAAAAGTTGTGGACCATGATAACTTCACCCTACAATCCAAGAGTTTGTTACTTAAACGAAGAAGAGGTTGTACTTGAGTTTACTATTGAGTAGTACGTTTTACTTTATTGGTGAAAAAAGATAAATTGTTGACTTAAAAAATTGATATGGTATAATAATCATAAGTACCGTAAAGAGGGTAAGATATGTTACTTGCTATTGATATTGGAAACACAAATATAAAAATCGGCGTTTTCGACAAGGATCAACTTTTTAAAAGCTGGAAGATGACCTCTTCGGAAAAAAGGACTTCTGACGAAATCGTTGGACAGTTTAAGCAAATTTTCTACGGCGCCGACCTCGACGTAAATTGCATTGACGGCGCAATTATGTCCTCGGTTATACCTCAACTCAACTTTTCAATGCAAAGGGCTATTGAATATTGCTTTAAGGTAAAAGTAATGGTTGTAAACGTCAAAATGGACTGCGGTTTGAAGATTTGTTACGACAACCCCGAAGAATTGGGTACGGATAGAATTTTAGACTGCGTCGCTGCGGAAAAATACTACGGCGGGCCCTTTATTTTGGTGGATTATGGCACTGCAACAACCTATAATTGCGTTGATGAAAAGGGTGTTTTTGTCGGCGGTTGTATATGTACGGGGATAAAACAAAAGATGATTTCCCTCTCAAGCGCCACCGCTCGCCTGCCCGAGGTCGAACTTATAAACGTTTCAAAGGCCATTGAAACGTCTACTGTTCGCGGTATTCAATCGGGGATGCTTTTGTCTACCGTTGGCGAAACTCTTTATATCACAAACCGCATGAAAAAGGAATTGGGCAAGGATAACGTAAAGATTATCGCAACCGGCGGTTTCAGTAGCCTTGTGGCGAAAAACGAAGGCCTTTTCGACGTAATTGACAAAGAACTATCACTGAAAGGACTGAACGTGATTTATCAAAGAATTAAATAATATTAAAAGGCGCAACTTGACGTTGCGTCTTTATTATATCCATAAAAAAACCGCCGAAAAGGCGGTTTTATTGTACGAAAAAAGCCACTTAAAGTGGCTTTTCGGTTTTATTTGCTCTTTAGAAAAATTGCTTTTGTGTTGATACGTTATATCATCTTAACCGAAGAATGCTCTCACGTCTTCTGCAACCTTGTCGGGGCAATCCACCATAGGTG
>JAEDHM010000154.1 GCA_016296985.1 Clostridia bacterium | reverse complement strand
TGGTTTATCGAACTGTTTACACAGATACTTTTCCAGTATCATTGTACCATAAGTACGTGGGATTTTCAATGGGGTGAAAAGGGGAGCGCAAACAAAAAAAAGGCTTTCTTGCGAAAGCCATTTTTTTATAATTATTTGCCGAAATATCTCTTCAACAAGCCGGCGAAAGCCTTGCCGTGTCTTGCTTCGTCCCTTGCCATTTCGTGAACTGTATCGTGGATGGCGTCAAGGTTAAGTGCTTTTGCTCTCTTTGCCAAATCGGTTTTGCCTTGAGTAGCGCCGTTTTCAGCAGCCACGCGCAATTCCAAGTTTTTCTTGGTAGAAGGGGTAACAACTTCGCCGAGCAATTCTGCAAACTTCGCAGCGTGTTCAGCTTCTTCCCAAGCAGCTTTTTCCCAATAAAGGCCGATTTCGGGATATCCTTCACGGTGAGCAACGCGAGCCATAGCAAGATACATACCAACTTCGGTGCATTCGCCCATAAAGTTTGAACGAAGTCCTTCAAGGATTTCGGGATCAACGCCTTGAGCAACGCCTACAACGTGTTCAGCAGCCCAAGTCATTTCGCCTTCCTCTTCTCTAAACTTTGAAGCAGGAACATGGCAAACGGGGCATTTTTCGGGAGCAGAGTCGCCTTCGTGTACGTAACCGCATACAGAACAAACAAATTTTTTCATAACAATCTCCTTATATAAAATTGAAATAATACTGCAAAATAATTGCCTTAATATTATATCAATATTTAATTTTAAAATTCGTAGATCTTTTTATTCTTCAAGCTTCAAAAAGGTGGACAATTCTTGTAGATGACAATTGTCTTTTCAAATGCTTTCGGTTGTAACCAACCCAAGATAACGATGCTTTTCAAGATAAATCGCCATTGACAAAAAGGGCGGTATAGAATATAATAATTCTAGCAAATTAAAGGAGTATTCAAATGGATTTTAAGGCTATTTGCAAGGATATCAGAGTGGACCTTGTCAAGTGCATAGGTTCCTTGGGTGTTGGACACATTGGCGGTTGCCTTTCCATCGTCGACCTTTTGGGCGTTTTGTATTTCAAACATATGAATATCGATCCCAAAAATCCCACAATGGAAGGAAGAGATAGGCTTGTGGTTTCAAAGGGACACGCCGGTCCTGCGGTGTACGCAACTTTGGCAAATCGTGGCTTTTTTGACAAAAGCGAGTTGTTGACCCTAAATCAAGGGGGAACAAACTTGCCAAGCCATTGCGATATGAACAAAACCACAGGCATTGATATGACTACCGGGTCTTTGGGACAAGGTTTTAGTTGCGCCGTAGGTATTGCGTTAGGTAGCAAAATCAAAAAGGATGGCGCAACCGTTTACACTATCGTAGGCGACGGCGAAAGTCAAGAAGGTCAAATTTGGGAAGCCGGTATGTTTGCATCCCACGCAAAACTTGACAACCTTATCGCATTCACCGACAAAAACGGTTTGCAAATCGACGGCTCTACCGCCGAAGTTTGCAACGTCGACCCCCTTGACGAAAAGTGGCGCGCCTTCGGTTGGGAGGTAACCGTACTTGAGGACGGCAACGACCCCGATGCAATCGACAAGGCGATTACCGATGCGAAAAACGCTAAAAACGGCAAACCCAAAATGATTATTTTAAACACAGTAAAGGGCAAGGGCATCTCCTTTGTTGAAGCAAAGGGCGCCGGTTGTCATAATATGAACCTTTCCGCCGACGACGTGGCAAGGGCTATTGCTGAAATAAAGGGGGCGTAATATGGAAATTAGAAAGATATACAACGCTATGATGCGCCAAATTATGGCGGAAGATCCCAGAATCGTAGTTATTGACGCCGACCTTGGCGCTTCTTGCGGTACAAAAGATTTACGTAAGGATTTTCCCGACCGCGCCTTTGACGTAGGCGTCGCCGAGGCAAACATGTGCTCTTTGGCGGCAGGACTTTCAAGCTATGGCTTTATTCCTTTTATTCACACCTTCACCCCTTTTGCAACTCGAAGGATGTTTGATCAAATCACCCTTTCGGTATGTTATGCAAAACAAAACGTAAAAATCGTGGGCGCCGACCCCGGTATTTGCGCCGAGGTAAACGGCGGTACTCATATGAGCCTTGAAGATATGGCGCTTATGCGCACCCTTCCCGATATGGTTGTATTCGAGCCCGTTGACGCCGAACAATTCAAGCAAGCATTGCCTCAAATTATCGCCCATCCCGGCCCCGTTTATATCCGTATGTTTAGAAAAGAGCTTGAGACGGTTTTTGATGAAAACTACAAATTCGACCTCTTTACCGCAGACGTAATCAAAGAGGGGAGCGACCTCACCATTTTAGCAAGCGGAATTATGGTGCAAGAGTGTATGAAGGCATTACCTTTGCTTGAAGAAAACGGTATCTCCGCCGAGGTTATCAACGTGCATACCCTAAAGCCTTTTGATGAAAAAACGGTAATCGAAAGTGCGAAAAAGACGGGGGCAGTCTTGACTTGCGAAAATCACAGTCTTGTTGGCGGTTTGTACTCTGCAACCGCCGAAGTTTTGGCAAGAGAATATCCCGTTAAGATGGCAGGTATCGGCGTAGCCGACCGCTTTGGCGAAGTTGGAAAAATTCCTTACCTTAAAAAGGTGATGGGAATGACCGCCGAAGATATCCTCGCAAAAGCAAAAACCCTTTTAGGAAAATAAGAAAAACGTTTAAACAAAAAAATTCTACC
>JAEDHM010000034.1 GCA_016296985.1 Clostridia bacterium | reverse complement strand
GTCATTTCGACCAAGCGTAGCGCGTGGAGAAATCCCCTAAGGCGAAGCAGTACTATCCTTTGCAAAGTACCCACCCCATACTGTCATTCAGAGGGCATTCAATGCCCGAAGAATCTCCTGGAAAGGAAACCGCTGTTCGTACCACTCATTAGGGGATCTCTCGACTACGCTCGAGATGACGGTGTTTTTTAACCTTATTTCCCCCAACGACTTCACTTTCATGTACACTTAATTTACCATATTTTCCAAAAAACACTTAAGTAGATAGACAATACACATTCCTATTTTCTCGCCCACACTACTCACCCCAACTTCTCTTCTCTCCACACCACCCCAACACTCTCTCATTCATTATTTTTATCCCCTCTATTTTTATTTATCGTTGTTATAGTATGTTATATTAACGAACTTGTCTTCTACGTTCAGTAATTGGAGTAATTATGAAAAAAATCGTAAAAAAAACCATCACGCTTTGTGATGGTTTTTTCTATCCTTAGTACAAGTTTTTCAAGGCGTCTAAGGCCTCGGCATAACCTTCAAAGCCCTTGCCTGCAATGGTTTTAAAGGCAAAGAGTCTGACGTAAGAGATTTGACGAAAGTCCTCACGGGTTGAAAGGTCGGAAATATGCACTTCAACGGTTGGGATATTTACCGCTTTTAAGGCGTCGAGGATTGCCACGCTTGTATGGGTATAAGCGCCGGGGTTGATGACGATACCCTCAAATTTCCCCAAAGCCTTTTGAATTTTAGTTACTATTGCGCCCTCGAAATTGGATTGGAAAAATTTTACCGAAACCCCCTTTTCCTTTGCGGATTTTTTGATAAAGGAAAGAAGGGATTTGTAGTCCTTGTCCCCATAGATATTTTTTTCTCTTACCCCAAGCATATTTAGGTTGGGACCGTTTATAACCAAAATTTTCATAACTTTGCCAAAATCTCCTTTACGGCATCTTGAATATCGCCGTCGTTGTCTATTTTGAAATGGGAAAAACAAGCGTAGTTTGCCTTTCTTTCCTCAAAAAGTTTTTTAACCGCATCAAGGTCGTAAGACAAGGGGCGACCTTCTCGGGATAGGTTTTCAATCTTTCTGTTTATCCAAAAGATCGTACCGTTGCTTGCAAGGGGGTGAAGGTTGCGCAAGTCTTTTACCACACCGCCACCTGTTGCAATCACCTTGCCCTGCGTCATACCAACTTCTTTTAACACCTCTCTTTCCACTTCTCTGAAAAAGTCTTCTCCTTTTTCCTTGAAAATTGTGGGAATATCTTGCCCTAGCCGTCTTTCAATTTCAAGGTCGGTATCTACAAATTCTCTCCCAAGTTTTTCCGCAAGGATTTTCCCAATCGAGGTTTTTCCGCAACCTGCCATACCTACAAGGACTACGTTAAGTTTTTCCTTCCAAAGGATATCCAAAACCCTTTCAATTTCGCTGTCTGCAACCTTTTTATCAAAAAAAAGTTCCATAGCGTATTTTGCCTGAGCCACAAGCATGGGAAGCCCGTTCGTGTATTTTATTCCGCTCTCCTTCGCCATAAAGGTGAGGGGGGTAAGGTTTGGGTTGTAAACTACGTCGGCAACCCCTTCAAGGCAGTCAAATCCCTCAAGGGTTATGGGGGAAGAATAGTTGTCGGGATAGGTGCCGACGGGGGTGGTGTTGATTATCACCTGAGTATCCCTTTCCCTTTTATAGTTGCTATAATTCAACTCTCCCGAGCGAGAAACACGCAAAATCTCTTTTGCTCCTTCCATTTTCGCCAAGGCAAGGGCGGTGTTTCCGGTACCCCCTGTTCCCAAAATCATAACCTTTTTATCCAAAAGGGAGATACCCACACGGTCAAGCATATATTTCATCCCCCAAATATCGGTATTATATCCCCATAACTCTCCGTTTTTGTTGACTACGGTGTTGACTGCGCCAATGTCTTGGGCAAGAGGGTGAATACCGTCAAGGTACTTCATAATCTCTTTTTTATAGGGAATAGTAACGTTGAAACCTCTCAACTCTTTTTTGCATACAAAATCTTCAAGGCTTTCTCTTTTCACCTCGTAAAGTTGATAAGAATAGCCCCCTAAAAGAGAGTGTATGATTTGAGAATAACTGTGTTTCAGCGTTTCGCCGATCAACCCGAATTTATCCATATTATTTTTCGCTATAGGCTCCCAAAAAGGTGAATTGCTCGGTAGAGTCCGAAAGTTCGTTCAAAAGGTTTTGTACCACCTTTTCCTTTATATCGCACTCGAAGTCGAAGTAGAACATAAACTCAAATCCCGAGCCAACGATGGGGCGAGATTCAAGTTTGGTAAGGTTTATGCCAAGGTTTGCAAACTTTGCCAAAAGCTTGTTCAAACTTCCCGGAGCGTTTTGGGGAAGGGTAGTCATAATGCTTATCTTGTTGGCGTTTTGATAAAACTCCATTTCCTTTGCAATAAGGATAAAGCGAGTATAGTTGCTGTCGCTGTCTTGCACGTTGGTTTGCAAAATCTTCAAGCCGTAAAGGTCGGCGCACTCCCTTGAGGAGAGGGCGGCGGCATCCTTTCTACCGCTTTCCGCAAGCATTTTTGCGGCAACGGCGGTGTTGGGGCAAGGGGTGATTTTGGCAAGAGGGAACTTTTCCAAAAATTTACGGCATTGGGTTATAGCCTGCTCGTGAGAGAAAATTTCCCTTACGTTTTCAATATCCGTTTCCTTGTTTGCGATAAGGTTGTGATTGATTGAAACCCTCAAACTTTTTACGATATAAAACTTGTGGGCTTTCATAAGGTCGTAAACTTGGTTTACGCTTCCTGCCGAACTGTTTTCAATGGGCAAAACACCGTACTTGCAAAAGCCCTTTTCCACCGCTTGGAAAACGCCCTCGAAGTTTTTGAAATAGGTAACGTCGGCAAGTTCGAACATTCTGTCCGCAGCAATACCAGAATATGCGCCTGCAACGCCCTGACAAGCCACCCTTGCCTTTGGGGGAAATTTAAGTTCGCCCTTTGACAAGGCTTGTTTTACCTTTTCGCCAAACTCGGTATTGTATTCGGCGTTCAGGGTTTGATAGGCCTTGCTTGTTTCAAACATAGTTTCAAAAACACGCTTGAGATAAACTTGCATATCTTCTTCAACACGGTCGGCAACACGCAACAAAACTTTCTTTTCACGGTCGGGATCGTTTACCGCTTTACCGCTTTGTTTTTTCGCCTCGCTTACCTCTTTTACCAAGGACATACGCTTTGCGTAAAGATCGGCAATTTGATCGTCGATTTCGTCAATTCCTTTTCTAATTTTCTCAAGGTCCATATTATTCTCCTATACTGTCATAGATAGCCAATGCGGAAATAGCCTCGATAACCGCCACCGCGCGTGGGGTTATACAAGCGTCGTGTCTGCCACCTATTTGCAATTTTACGTTTTCCATTTTCTCTAAATCAACGGTATCTTGTTCAAGGGCGATTGAAGGGGTAGGCTTGATTGCAACCCTAAACAAAAGGGGCATACCGTTTGACAAACCGCCGTTTATACCGCCGTTGTGATTTGTTTTGGTTTTTACCCTCTTGCCGTCTGTAAACAAAAAGTCGTTTGCTTGACTTCCCTTCATAGAGGCAAGGTCAAAGCCCCAGCCAAACTCAATACCCTTTACCGCAGGGACGGCGAAGGCGAGGTGAGAAATTACGCTTTCTAAACTGTCGAACATATATTCTCCGCACCCCACGGGCAAGCCTTGAATAACGCATTCTATACTTCCGCCCACCGAATCACCTTGGCGTTTGGCGTTTTCGATTTCCTCAAGCATAGCGACTTTGTCTTCCTCGTTGAGAAGGGGGAAGTTTTGATCGCAAGTAGAAAAATCAACCTTTTCAATATCGGTGTTTTTATAACTTGCGCCTTGGATTTTTCCAATACTTTGGATATAAGCGTTTATCCTAATTCCCTTTTTCTCAAGGATTTGCTTGCAAATACCCCCTATTATGCACATGGGGGCGGTCATTCTGCCCGAAAACTTGCCACCGCCACGAAAGTCGAAGTTATCGCCGTACTTGGTCCAAGCAACGTAGTCGGCGTGAGAGGGGCGAGGAGTCTTTTTTACCTTGTCGTAGTCGGCGCTATGCTGTTTTGTGTTGTAAATAACCGCTTTAAGGTCGCCTACAATAACTCCCTCTTTTACACCGCTTTCAAAGATAACCTTATCCTCTTCAAGTCGGGTTGTTGAAAATGCGCTTTTTTTAGCCTTACGGCGGTCAAGAAAGGATTGCAAGGTTTTTTCGCAAAAGATTTCACCCTCAAAACCCTTTGCAACTACGCCGATTTGGGGAGAATGGGAGGCGCCGAAAATTTCGACCTCAATCCGTCTTCCGTGATATATGGAAATTTGGTTATCTTTCTTCATAGGAAACACCCCCAAGACTGTTGTAGTCCTCAAAAAAGGTAGGATAGGATTTGCTTACCGCTTGCGCGTTGGTGATAAGGCTTTCACCTTTTGCGCCACTTGCCAAAACCGCCGAACTCATAACGATGCGGTGGTCGTTGAAGGAATCGATTATTCCACCCTTCGGCTTTCCGCCTTTTATTTTCAAGGCGTTGCCGTCGCAACTGCTTTCTATTCCAAATGCCTCAAGCATAGCCTGAGTAGTTTGCACTCTGTCGCTTTCCTTGATCTTAAGCCTTTCTATATTTTTAATAACCGTTTCGCCCTCGGCATAGGATGCAAGGACTGCGGTTATGGGTACAAGGTCGGGGCAATCTTGCGCGTCGTAGCAAAAGGCTTTCAGCTTGCTTTGACTTACCTTTATCCCTTTGCCTATTTCCACCTTTGCCCCTGCAAGGGAAAGTATATCAAGGATTTGCTTATCTCCCTGAACGCTGTCAAGGTTAAGCCCAAAGACTTCCACTTCTCCCGAAATTGCTCCCAAAACCATAAAGAATGCAGAATTGGACCAGTCGCCCTCAACCCTTGCGCTACCTTGATATTTTTGGTTGCCTTTTATCATAAAACCAAAGTCGGTAGAGATGATTTCAATGCCGTAAAGGGCAAGCACCTCAAGAGTAATATCCACGTAGGGGCGAGATGCAAGAGGAGTTGAAAGTATAATTTTGCTATCTCCCTCAAGAAGGGGAAGCGCCATAAGTAAACCGCTTACGTACTGGGAACTTATATCTCCTCGAATAAGGTAGTCACCTGCAGTCAGTTTCCCCTTTATTTTTATAACCTCTTCTTTAAGGCTTGTCACGCCGTGTTGGTTTAACACCCTAAAAAGTTCTTCGTTTGGTCGGTCTAAAAGTCTGCCCTTTCCCGTCAACTCAAACTCTCCGCCCAATGCGGAAAGAAGAGGGAGCAAAAAACGTAAGGTTGATCCTGACTCACCGCAATCAAGACGGGTTTTTCCAAGGGATAAATCCCTCAAGCAGTTTTCCGTTGCCTCAATATCCTTGGAGGAAAAATTCAAGCAACCTGCCGAGGGGTTTTTGCCTGCAAGAAAATTGCATATTGAAATTCGGTGAGCGTAGGACTTTGAGGGTATAGCCTGAAGACTACCGCAAATCCTACCGTTTTTTATCTTAATATCCAAGGTACTCCTTAAGTTTGTTGATTTCAACTTTTACAGGTCGGCAATCTCCAATGCCGAAAACCATAATAAGGGTGATAAAATCACCGCTACGCTTTTTGTCGTTTACCGCATGACCTAAGGTTTCTTCAAGGGAGAAGGGGCAAGAGATTTTTCCAACGCACTTTTTTACCACTTCTTGCATATCCTCAAAATCTTTGTCGGTGATAAGATTATGCTTTTTTGATGCGGATAAAATTATATCAAGTCCCATTGCCACCGCTTTTCCGTGAGGGATAGTATATCCGCTTAGGTTTTCAATGCCGTGAGCAGGGGTGTGTCCAAGGTTTAGAAGTTTACGCAAACCGCTTTCAAACTCGTCCTCTTCGACTACCTTGCGTTTATAGTCGATGCAAGCGGAAATAAGACTTTCAAGGGGAGCGTTGTTTGACAAAAGAGTGTAAATTTCCTTATCTAAAAGGGCGTATTTCGCCATTTCTCCCATACCGTCGGTAAAAATTTCCGGGGTAAGGGTGCTTAGAGTTTTTACGTCGCAAACCACAAGGGAAGGTTGCTTGAAAGCGCCTACAAGGTTTTTTCCTTCGGGTAAATCCACCGCGGTTTTTCCCCCCACTGAAGAATCAATTTGCGCTAATAAGGTGGTGGGTATTTGTATATACTTTATTCCTCTCAAAAAGGTTGCCGCCACAAAGCCCGAGAGATCTCCGACCACACCGCCACCTAGGGCAACTATGCCGTCGGTACGGCTAAACTCGTGACAAGCAAGAAAGGATAAAATTTTGCCGTAGGTGGAAAGGTTTTTACTTTCCTCGCCCTTTTTGAAGACAAACTTAAAGACTTGAAAACCGCTGTTTTCAAGGGAGTTTATCACTTGCTTTGCGTACAAGCCGTCCACTATATCGTCGGTTATTACCGCAATTTTGCAAGGGGAGAGAAGGGGGCTTAAAAATTCGCCTACCTTTTCTAAAAGGTTTTCGCCAACGATAACTTGATAATTTTCCGAGGCATTTACCTCAATGGTATTGAAGATTTTCGCCATACTACTTTTTCGTCCTTCTCATCTTTTCAGATGCAATCTTCTTTTCATTCCCCTCGGCAAGAAGGTTTTTCATTTCTTCAAAATCCCTTTTTGCAAGGGCGTTTTTATACTGGGTAAGGTTTTGTATAAAACAGTCTATTTCCCCAACCAAAAAATCTGCGTTGTCAACGGTCAACTGCGCCCACATTTCGGGGGAGAGTTTTGCAACCCTCGTCATATCCCTAAAACTGCCTGCGGAAAATCCCATAAACTGATTTGCAGTAGGGCTTTTGATATACGAACTTGATACGATATGGGCAAGTTGCGAGGTAAAAGCGATAATCTCGTCGTGTTTTTCGGCTGTGGTGATTACAACCTCGCCAAAACCGAGGGCGAGAAAATAGGATTTCAAAAAGGCAATCCTTTTTATATCCCCTTTGACAGGTACCAAAATCATACTTGCTCTGTCAAAAAGGGTGGTAGTCGAGTGGCTTACGCCGGAAAATTCACGGCCTGCCATAGGGTGAGTGCTTATGAAATCAAGGTGAGGATATTCCTTTGCAAGAACTTTCATTTCCTCAACGATTTTTCTCTTGTTACCGCAACAGTCGGCAACCAAGCACCCCTCTTTCAGTTTGGGGCAATATTCCTTTATCACCCTTGATAGGGCGTAGGGGTACAAGGAGAAAAAGATTATATCCATCTCGCCGATATTTTCATCCCCAAGTTCGTGGTGATAGGCCTTCAAAAGTTTTCCGTCAAGCATTGCCTTTTTGCTTAGGTCAAAAGCATAAACCTCGTCTTGGGTTTTTGAAACTATGGCCCTGCCTAAGGAACCGCCAATAAGACCTAAACCAACGATACCAATTTTCATAGCCTTAAATTTTCCCCACGATGGGGAGCATCTTTCTTACCTTGCCCATAAGGGTGTCAAACTGAGTAGGATTCAAGGATTGCGCGCCGTCGCACCAAGCCTTTTGAGGGTTGTTGTGTACCTCGATAATCAAACCGTCGGCGCCTGCGCCGATTGCAGCCAAAGACATAGGCTCGACGTATCTCGAAACGCCGGTTGCGTGGCTGGGGTCGATAATTACGGGAAGGTGAGATTTGTCTTTCAAGGCAGGGATTGCCGAAAGGTCGAGGGTGTTTCTAGTCATGGTTTCAAAGGTACGAATACCCCTTTCGCAAAGGATAACTTCGCTGTTGCCTTCCGCCATAATATACTCGGCGCTCATCAAAAGTTCTTGAAGGGTGTTTGCCAAACCTCTTTTCAAAAGGATAGGTTTTCCCGTTTTGCCAACCTCTTTCAAAAGTTCGAAATTTTGCATATTTCTTGCGCCGATTTGAATAACGTCGACGTCGGCAAAAAGGTCAAGGTCGGTAACGCTTAAAAGTTCGGAAACAATGGGAAGCCCGGTTTCCGCTTTTGCCTTCAACAAAAGTTGGATACCCTTTCCCTTCAAGCCTTGAAAGGCGTAAGGAGAGGTACGGGGCTTGAATGCGCCACCGCGAAGCATAGTTGCGCCCGAGGCTTTGACCGCCTTTGCAACCTCGATAATTTGTTCTTCGGTTTCAACCGAGCAGGGACCTGCGATAACTTGAAAATTAAGACCACCGATTTTTACGTCGCCAACCTCAACTACAGTATCTTCGGGGTGGAATTTTCTGTTTGCGTTTTTATAGGGCTCTTGAACACGCTGAACTTGATCAACCATATCGAGAGAGGATATAAGGTCGATATCCACTTTACTTGTGTCGCCCACAAGACCTAAAATAGTGGTATGCACGCCACGGCTTACGTGAACGTCAAGACCAAGATCTTTTATCCACTCCATCAAGTTTTCAAATTGAGAAGGTTCGCAAGAATTTTTTACAACGATAATCATAACAATATCTCCGTGAAATTTTTCACCGCAACTTTGTTCAACCGTCGCGCGTGATAAAAAACCTTGTTTCCAAGGTATTTTTATTTTACGCCAAAGCCTACTTAGTGTCAAGAAGGTGAAAGGTTTAAACACAAAAACAAAACTATGTTTTGACCTCTTTTTTTTTTCAAACATTGGCCCTTATTGCAAAATAACAAAGCAAAACCGAAGAGAATAACTTAATATTAGAGAGTTTGCCTTGGGGTAGGCTCGCTCTTTTTGTTGGAGTAAATTTTTCGACGTTAAAAACAAAAAAAAGTTGGGGGGAAAATAAGGGATTTTAGGAAAGGCAAAAGGATGTTGCCTAAAAGGCAAAAGTGTGTTACAATAAAGTATAACGCTGTGACGTTATTTAACTGATTTTTGAGGGAAAAGAAAGTGAATTTCGCTTTAATTCAGTCCTCTTGCGTGACAGCGCCTTATATAAATTGGCTTAAGGAAAAGTTATGAAAAAGCGGATTTTGATTGCTACACTTTTTATATTCGTAATTTCGTTGACGGCAATCTTTTTGACCGCTTGTTTGACTGCAAATCACCATATCGACGTAACCGCGGGAAAATATCTTTCCTATTTGAAGGAAGGCGATGGTTTTTTAAGGGCGGAAGTGGATATAAAGTCCATTGACAAAGCAGAGTTTGATTATTATTCGGGCAAAAACAACGTGTTTTATACCGAGGTTGATGAAGCTATTTCCTATTATTCCATAAATCTAACCCTTGTTACCATTGCAGGGGAAAGTGAAGAAGACCTTGTTTTTGATGCCCCCGTTTCCTCCTCAAACACCTACCGTTTCACCTTCAAGGAAGGTTCTTTGTATCAAGAACTTTTGGTTACCTTTTTGATAGGCGATGACGAGCGTTGGTTTATTTTCGGTACCGACAAGGATTCTGACGGAATTCGACTTTCTCTTGATACGGGCAACGCAACCGTTATGTTCCAACTTGAATTGAGGGAAAAATATACCCCCGTAACAGAGCCTTGCGACCAACACTTTGACACCAACGGTGACGGTATTTGCGACTTTTGTCAAACCGTGATGGACGAGGGTACCCCCACCACGCCGGATAATCCCGACAATCCCGACACCCCTGAAAATCCCGACAATCCCGACCAACCTTGTATTTCTCATATCGATACAAACGGGGACGGCATTTGCGATAACTGTAAAGCGGTGGTAGAAACTGCGCCCCTTGACCCCTACGAGGGGATGAGTGAATATCAATTTTATAAAAACTATACCCCGGCAACAAGTTATATGGACGCATATTACCGCAGTCAACACGGCTTTATGTCGGGCAGTATCGAAGAGCAGGACGAGGATGCGACCATTTCCTCAAACCGTCCCTCAAGCGGTGGAAAACTTTACAAAAACACCTCGGCGCTTTATTCGGATAACGGAAACACCTATACCGTTTTAGATAGCGAGGGCGAGGTTGCCTTCAAGGTGTACAAGGGCGGAGCCTACGTTACTCTTGAAGAAGTTGCCGCCTATTTATACGCCTTTGCGGATATCCCTGCAAACTACGTAAGCGACAAAAACGGAAGCCCAAGTTTAAGCGAATGGGGAGAGTATTTGCGCCTTAATCACAGCTATTTTTCGGGCAACACTTCCCATTATCCCTTCGAGCCCGAACTTCCTCGAATAAGCGGCTGCGGTGGCGACTTGAAATATTACGAGGTAGATATAGGCACTACCGGGACGACGGCAGGCAACTATGCGGTAAAACCCTACAACAACGGCACGAAAATCACTCGTGGGGCGGCTCGGATCGTCTACGCAAGGTATGAAGGGAGTAGCCTAACCGACCTTGAGGACAGGTATTTGTTTTATACCAACAACCACTACAACGATTTTATCGAGTACCTAAACTACGAAAACGGTTGGGGTAATATCTTCGGAAACGTCACCGGCGGCGGCTCGCTTTCCAGCGAAAGCGATTATAACCCTACCAAATATATCCCTGTTTTGTATCAAGACTTTTCTACCCAAACCGCCATCTCGTTGGATAGAGAAATAAAAGGGGAGTGCGCCCTTTATCAAGGGAAACAAAGCTTTTGTATCTCTCTGGGGGAAAGGATTTTCAACAAGGAAAAACAAGCGTGTTTTTATAGCGAAATCACGTTTTTCAAAAGATCTATATACACTTTCTAGAGGTTTGTTATGGAAAACTATCAAGGTGAAGTAAAAAACGGAAAAATGCACGGAGAAGGTGTTTTGCGCCTTGCAGACGGAAGCCTTTATAAAGGCTCTTTCGTCAAGGGTATGCTTTGCGGTTATGGTGAAATGACTTACGCCAACGGCATATGCTACAAGGGCGATTTTAAGGACAACCTTCGCCACGGAAAGGGCGTTTGCACCTATCCCGGCGGTGCTCGTTACGAGGGTGAATATCAAAAGGGCAAAAGACACGGAAAGGGCGTTTATACCTTTGCTTCAGGCGCTGTTTATCAAGGCGAATTTGTCGAAGACAAAATTTGCGGTTTCGGTACTTTAAAATACTCAAACGGCGATTGCTATAAAGGCGAGTGGAAGGACGATAAGTACAACGGAAAGGGTAAGTACACCTACGCCGACGGACACCTTGAAGAAGGTGTTTACGTTGACAACGTACTTCAAAAATAATGTTTGACTTAAAATCCTTTAGAGATAAAACCTTGGGGCAGACTAAACGGCTTTTACTTCGTCCTTTTCTTCTTTCAGACAGCGAAGGCTTTTTCGAGTTTTTATCCCACAGGGAAACTTGCTACAACGACGGCGGTTATCAGCCTTATGCGGATATGGGAGAGGACTACTTTTCCCTTATGGAGCAATTTCTTGAGGAAAAGGGACGAATCGTCCTTGAAGAAAGGGCAAGCAACAAGGTGGTCGGCACTATAAAACTTTCCCCCGTCCTCAACAGGGCGGTGGTCGCCCTTGAAATTGGCTACGTAATCAGTCCTAAGGCAAGGCGGAAAGGTTTTTGTTTCGAGGCTTTGTCCCATATTGTGCAAAACCTTTTTTCAAAAACTGAAACAAGGCTTTTGGTAATTCGGGCGGAAATTGGAAATACACCCTCGCAAAAACTTGCAGAAAAGCTTGGGTTTGAAAGGGAAGGAATAATTAAAAAAGGTTTTTATCACCCTGAAAAGGGGATTGTGGATATGGTTTCCTACGTTTTGGAAAATCCCGCTTTTGAAAACCTTTGAGGAGAAGATATGAAAAAAGGACTTATAATTGCAGTTGTATTGGTATTGGTTTTGTCGGTTGCATTGCTTTGCGCATGCGCTCCTGAATCTCCCGAGGATTTGCAGGAAAAATTGACTGAAAAGGGCTATTCCCTCGACGTTTTAAGCGGTGATGAAGTAAGCGTAGGCTTTGACCTCGACTTTCAAGGTGGACTTGTTCTTTCAAAGGAAGGCGACGTAAAATTGGCTGCCTTTTGGTGCGCTGACGCTGAAGACGCGGATACCTTAAAAAGGTTTGCAAAAATGCTCCAAAAACACGAAGTTTTCGGCTTTTTCGGTATAACCGCTTCAGGCGATGAAGAACTTGTCTTTGACACTTGGGGAAATATCTTTTATATGGGCACTTTGGATGCGGAAAAGGACTTTTTAGGCTGAGGACTATTTACAATTATTACATACCCTCGTATAATGATAATAATACATCCTTATATAATGGTATAGGAGGAAATGATTATGAAAAAAAGGCTTATTGTTGCAATAGTTTGCATATTGGCGCTTACCCTTGTTTTGCTTTGTGCATGCGCCCCCGAAACCCCCACCGATTTGAAGGCAAAACTTGAGGCGAAAAATTACGAGGTTGAAATTGGCTCTGGCGACGAAATGAACGTTGTGGGCGCTGATATAGAATTTGGCGGAGCCTTGCTCGCATCAAAGGCAGGTTCTCCCAAACTTATTGCTTTGTGGTGCGCCGACGAAGAGGATGCCGAGGCCTTTGCCGCAGTTTATAGAATGCTTATCAAGTACGACGTTTTCTCGACATCGGGGCTTGCCTCTCCCTTTGGCGGAGATGAAGAGTGGGTTGTCGACACTTGGGATAACGTTATGTACGTGGGTACAAGCCAAGCGGTAAAAGACCTTTTAAACTGATTATCAAAATACCGATC